>NZ_JBVJMN010000030.1:0-94475 GCF_055584185.1 Streptomyces sp. NPDC104202
CGGTGCCGATTCGCCTCGCTCGGCCTCGCCCATCGGCCCCGCTCCGACCCGGCTTCCCCGGATCGCGTTGCCACTTGCCACGGTCGTAACTCCCTGCGTGATGGTGCTCGAAGATGCCCCAGTCTACGTAAGGCCCAACGCGCGTCCAGTGATTGGAGTTACCCGTCCAACTTCATCAGGAGACCGAGTACCACAATGCAGGCGAACCAGAGCAGACCGACCACGACGGTGATCCGGTCCAGGTTGCGCTCGGCGACCGAGGAGCCACCCACGGAGGACTGCATTCCGCCACCGAACATGTCGGAGAGGCCGCCACCCTTCCCCTTGTGCATCAGCACGAGCAGCATCAGCAGCGCGCTGAAGATGATCAGGGCGATCGAGAACCCCATAACCACGGCTGGACCAACTTCCTCGGACTTATACGGACGGGGGCCGGGCACCTGCCCGACCCCCGCAAGGGTACGACGTAACTCCGCTACCGCATACTCACTGGTCGCGGAAGCGAACGATCTTGACGAACTCGTCGGCGTCCAGCGCCGCGCCGCCCACCAGGGCGCCGTCGACGTCCGGCTGCGCCATGATCGCGGCGACGTTCCCGGACTTGACGGAGCCGCCGTACTGGATGCGGACCTTGTCGGCCAGCTCCTGCGAGTACAGCTCCGCGAGACGGCCGCGGATCGCCCCGCAGACCTCCTGGGCGTCCTCGGGGGTGGCGACCTCGCCGGTGCCGATGGCCCACACCGGCTCGTACGCGATCACGATCGTCTCGGCCTGCTCGGCCGGGACGTCCTTCAGACCGCCGTCGAGCTGGGCGAGGGTGTACGCGACCTGCTCGCCGGCCTTGCGGACGTCGAGGCCCTCGCCGACGCAGAGGATCGGGGTCACGCCGTGCTTGAAGGCGGCCTTCACCTTCGCGTTGCAGATCTCGTCGCTCTCCGCGTGGTACTGGCGGCGCTCGGAGTGGCCGACGGCCACGTAGGCGGCCTTCAGCTTGGACAGCATCAGGCCCGAGATCTCGCCGGTGTAGGCACCGGAGTCGTGCGCCGAGATGTCCTGGGCGCCGTACTTGATCTTCAGCTTGTCGCCGTCGACCAGGGTCTGGACGGACCGCAGGTCGGTGAAGGGGACCAGGACCGCGACCTCACAGGCGTCGTAGTCCTTGTCGGTCAGGGCGAAGGCGAGCTTCTGGGCGTGGGCGATGGCCTCGAGGTGGTTGAGGTTCATCTTCCAGTTGCCCGCCATCAGCGGGGTGCGGGTGCTCATAAAGCGGTCAGTCCTCCAGTGCGACGAGGCCGGGGAGCTTCTTGCCCTCGAGGTATTCGAGGGAGGCGCCGCCGCCGGTCGAGATGTGTCCGAATGCCTTCTCGTCGAAGCCCAGGATGCGGACGGCCGCGGCGGAGTCGCCACCGCCGACGACCGTGAAGGCCGGGGAGTCGACGAGCGCCTGGGCGACGGCCCTGGTGCCCTCGGCGTAGTCGGGGTGCTCGAAGACGCCCATCGGACCGTTCCAGAAGACGGTTCCGGCGTCGGCGAGCTTCGAGGCGTAGAGCTTACGGGTCTCCGGACCGATGTCCAGGCCCTCCTGGTCGGCCGGGATGGCGTCCGCGGCGACCGTGGTCGGGTGGGCCGGGGCCTTGGTCTTCAGGTCCGGGAACTCGGACGAGACCAGGACGTCGACGGGGAGGACGAACTCCACCCCGCGCGCGTCGGCCCGCTTCAGGTACTCCTGGACCGCCGGGATCTGGTCCTCCTGGAGGAGGGAGATGCCGACCTCGTGGCCCTGGGCCTTGAGGAAGGTGTACGCCATGCCGCCGCCGATGAGGATGCGGTCGGCCTTCTCCAGGAGGTGGTCGATCACACCGAGCTTGTCGGAGACCTTGGCGCCGCCGAGCGCGACGACGTAGGGGCGCCGGACGTCGTCCGTGAGCTTCTTCAGGACGCCGACCTCGGTGGCGATGAGGTAGCCCGCGGCGTGCGGGAGGCGCGCCGGGAGGTCGAAGACCGAGGCGTGCTTGCGGTGCACGGCACCGAAGCCGTCGCCGACGTACACGTCGGCGAGGGCGGCGAGGGCGTCCGCGAAGGCGCCGCGCTCGGCGTCGTCCTTGGACGTCTCGCCGGCGTTGAACCGCAGGTTCTCGATGACGGCGACGCCGCCGTCGGCGAGGCCGGCCACGGTGGCGGTGGCGGAGTCGCCGACCGTGTCGGTCGCGAAGGCCACGTCGGCGCCGAGCAGCTCGCCCAGGCGGGCCGCGGCCGGCGCGAGGGAGAACGCCGGGTCCGGGGCGCCCTTGGGGCGGCCCAGGTGCGAGGCGACGACGACGCGGGCGCCGGCGTCGGCGAGCGCCTTGACCGTGGGGACGACGGCGCGGATGCGGCCGTCGTCGGTGATGGTGGTGCCGTCGAGCGGCACGTTGAGGTCGGCGCGGACGAACACCCGCTTGCCGGAGACGCCTTCGGCGAGAAGCTCGTCGATCGTCTTCATCTGTCACTGACTCCTTGGTACGCGGTGGAGCACACAAACAGGGCTCGCACAGCGCGGCGTTGCGCTGCCCGAGCCCTGCTCACATCGAAAGCCCGCCCTAGATACTAGAGCTGGCCGCCGACGAAGACGGTGAGGTCGACGAGACGGTTGGAGTAGCCCCACTCGTTGTCGTACCAACCCAGGATCTTCACCGTCTTGCCGTCCTGGACCATGGTCAGGGAGGCGTCGAAGGTGCAGGAGGCCGGGTCACTCACGATGTCCGAGGACACGATCGGGTCCTCGGTGTAGAACAGGTAGCCCTTCAGGTCGCCGTCGTCGGCGGCCTTCTTGAACGCGGCGTTGACCTCGTCCTTGGTGACCTCGCGGTCGAGGGTCACGACCAGGTCCGTGGCGGAGCCGGTGGGGACCGGGACGCGCATGGCGATGCCGTCCAGCTTGCCCTTGAGCTGCGGGAGGACCAGGGCGGTGGCCTTCGCGGCACCCGTCGTGGTCGGGATGATGTTCTCCGCGGCGGCGCGGGCGCGGCGCAGGTCCTTGTGCGGGAAGTCCAGGATGCGCTGGTCGTTGGTGTACGCGTGGACCGTGGTCATCAGGCCCTTGACGATGCCGAAGTTCTCGTCGAGGACCTTCGCCATCGGCGCGACACAGTTGGTGGTGCAGGACGCGTTCGAGATGACGTCGTGCCGAGCGGCGTCGTACTTGTCCTGGTTGACACCCATGACGATGGTGATGTCCTCGTCGGTGGCCGGAGCCGAGATGAGGACCTTCTTGGCGCCGCCGGCGAGGTGCTTCGCGGCGTCGGCCTTCTTCGTGAAGATGCCGGTCGACTCGATGACGATGTCGACGCCCAGCTCGCCCCACGGGATGTCGGCCGGGTCGCGCTCGGAGAGCACCTTGATGGTGTGACCGTCGACGGTGATGGTGTCGGCGGTGTGGGTGACCTCGGCCTTGAGGCGTCCCAGGATGGTGTCGTACTTCAGCAGGTGGGCCGTGGTCGCGGTGTCGCCCAGGTCGTTGACAGCCACGATCTCGATGTCAGCACCCTGCTCAAGGAGCGCGCGGAAGTAGTTCCGGCCGATGCGGCCAAAGCCGTTGATGCCTACGCGGATCGTCACGAACCGATCTCCTCGTTAGGTACGCCGGTGTGCTCGACGCCGGCGAGATTTTTGTTTTTTGGGATGTCCCCGACCGCTTACGACCCTACCCCCCCGGGCGCCGGGCAGTGACATCGAGCGCAGCCGTACGAGCCCGGAAAGTGAGGGAAAATGGCCGACGGCCCGTACCTACCAACGGGTACGGACCGTCATGGGACCTTTGTCCCCACTACTCTGCGTCAGCGGCGGAGCACCGCGAGGGCGCGGCCGACGAGCCGTCCCCGCTCCGCCTCGCCGGGCACGTGCTCCAGGCCGAAGCCGAGGAGGACGGTGTCCCGCGTGGTGACCGCGGCCTGCGAGTGGAAGAGCGCGCCGGAGCGCGTCCAGTCCGAGCCGTTGCCGGGGCTGCCGGCCGGGGCGCCCGGCGTGGACCAGACGCCGAGGGAGGTCTCGAAGCCCTCGGCCTCGCTGGTGGAGACGGTGGTGAACCGGGTGTCGTCGACGAAGGCGCCCGTCTCGCCCGTACCGGGGTCGGAGACGTACGAGATCGACAGCTCGACCCGCTTGCCCGCCCAGGCGCTCAGGTCGACGGCGGCCTGGCGCCAGCCGTTGGACGGGCCGGTGAAGGCGTTCCAGGAGCCGGTGGTCCCGCTCGCCGTGCAGCCGTCCTCGCCGACGGTCAGGTAGTGGGCGAGGAAGGGGTGGTCGCGGACGTAGTAGCCCTCGCCGCAGTCGGCCGGAGGCTCGCTGGAGGTGCCGCCGCCCAGGTCGGGCAGGGTCGTCCAGTCGTCCTGGCCGACGGTGTGGGCCTCGACGACGAGGTTGTCGTAGCCGGGCTCGGTGTCGTAGCTGACCTGGAAGCCGAGGCGCGGCTGCTGCGCGGCCGTCACGGCGGTCAGGTCGACGGTCCGGCTGAGCCGGGCCCAGGTGCCGTCGGTGTGCTTGACCGCGGCGAAGGAGGAGCCCTCGGCGGGCTCGAAGGGCGTGCGGATGCCCGGGTAGTCGCCGGCCGAGGCACTGCTCGCGAACTGCGGGAACTGCTTCGGCTTCAGGGTGTCCGAGGTGACCGTGTACGCGCCCGCGTCGTCCAGCGGGTTGTCGGCGGCGGCGGCCAGACCGGCCGCGGAGCCGGCGAAGGAGCCGCTGCCCGCGAAGGCCGGCGGGTTCTTGAGGCCCGCGCGGTGGTAGGCGCCGAGGTAGTACTGGGCGAAGTCGTTGGACTCGGCCCGGCCGATCTGGGTGAGACCGCCGGACTTCTCACCGGCGTTGATCAGCTTGCCGCCCTCGTTGAGGTAGTCGCGGACGGCGAGCTGGGTGGCCCCCGAGGGCCGCTCGGCGCCGGTGTACCAGACGACGGTGCGGAAGTGGGAGAGGACGCCGAGGGCGTCCGGGGTGCCCTGGGTCGCGACGTCCCAGACGGCGGAACCGCGGCCGTTGGCGGCGAGCGCCTTCACGTACGCGGCGGAGTGCAGGGCCGCGGTCGTCCCGCCCTCGTCGGCCAGGACGAGCACGTCGCCGCGCGGACGCGCGGCCACCCGGTAGGTGAAGGGGGCGGAGGAGGTGGCCCGGCCCTCCCGGGTGCGGGCGGTGAACCAGACCTCGACGGAGTCGCCAGGGCGCGCGCCCTCGACCTCGGCGCGGTACTCGTCGAAGTAGAGGTTGTCCTCGCCGCCGAACGTCTCGCCGCCCTTCCAGGCGTGGAGCCCCTCGCTGTGGGTGCGGCCGCCGTTGATCCGGTACTTCAGGGTCTTGTCGCGCAGGGACCTGCGCGCGGTGACGGCGACCTCCTGCCCTCCGCCGCGGGCGTAGGAGGAGGTGAAGGTCTTCGGGGTGAGGTCGGGGGCTTCGATGCCGACCGGGGAGACGGGCCGGTCCGGATGGGCGGCGGTCTCGGCGACCGCGAGCGCGAAGGGGATGTTCTTGGCGAACTCGGCCTGGATCAGCTTCTCGTCGTCCGGGAAGGTGAACACGGAGGCGCAGTCGGCCGGGTTCCAGGCGTCGTTCGGGTCGACCCGGGAGGCGGTGGCGCAGGTCGACATCTCCGGGGTGAACATCTGCATCCCGTTGACGTTGGCGGCGTGTCCGTCCGCCTCGCCGTTGGTGATGTACAGCTCCGAGGAGACCTGGGGGCGGTAGCCGGGCACGGCCGAGTTCTGCGGGGTGCCGGCGAGGGCCTTCAGGGCCACGTCGTCGGGGGTGTCGGTGGCGACCTGCCAGCCCACGCCGTAGAGGAGGAGCTGGGCGGCGGAGTGGTAGTTGATGCCGTACGCGAAGCCGATGCGCTTCTGGAAGGCGTCCAAGGCCCTGGTCTCGGGCTCCGACATCGCCGTCTTGCCGCGGAAGGTCTCGTCCGCCGGGTCGGGCGACGAACCCTCGTTGTCGTAGCCCCACTTGTAGGCGAAGTTGCGGTTCAGGTCGACGCCGTCGCCGGGGCCGATCCGCCCGTCGCCGTCGTTGTCGCGCAGGTTCTTGCGCCACTGCCGGTTGGCGGGGTCGGCGTGCGTGTAGTCGTAGCCGTCCGGGTTGGCGGAGAGCACGAACCACAGTTCGGTCGAGTCGACGATCCGGGTGATCCGCTCGTCCTTGCCGTAGCCGTCGAGGTAGAGGTGGAGCAGCCGCCGGGTCATCTCGGGGGTGATCCACTCGCGCGCGTGCTGGTTGGACATGTACAGCGTGGCCGGCTTGGAGCCGTCCTTCGCGCGCTGCGCGCCCTTGCTGACCTTGAGCGCGAGGATGTCCTGGCCCTTGAGGGTCTTGCCGAGGGAGACGACCTTGGTGAGGCCGGGGTTGGCCCGGGCGGTGTCCAGGATCTCCTGCTTGAGGCCGTCCGGGCCGCCGTACGGGCGGAAGACGCCGTCCCCGGCGGCCGCGACCCGCTTCTCGGCCTGGGCCGTCAGGCTGTGCTCGGCGAGCTCGACGCCCTGGCCGCGCAGCTGCCCGGCCTGGCGGCCGGTGAGGAAGAGCTCGACCGTGGCGGAGCCCTTCGCGGGCACCTGCTCGGTCAGTTCGTGGGCGTCGGCACCGGCGTCGAGGAGCAGCGGTACCTGCTCCTTGCTCACCGTGGCGCGCCACACGGAGAGGGCGTCACCGCCGTCCCGGTCGTTCGGCTGCGCTCCGGCGACGGGTGCCGCCGCCACTCCCGCGATCAGCAGTGAAGCCGCGGCGAGGATCGATCTCGCTCTGCGTCCCATGAGCCCCCCTTGCTGTTGTCTGCCACGAAGGTGAACAGACGCCAGGCTCATGGGCGCCCATGGGCCTGTCAAGGGTGCCTCGCGGGGTGTACGAAAAAGCTGCCGGTGCCTCAGAAAGGCACCGGCAGCGTGGAGTTCGCGATTCCGTCCGGACGGGGGTCCGGTCAGCCGACCAGGGTGTCGTCGAGCTCCTCGGTGAGGTTGGACTCGGTCCCGGGAATCCCCAGGTCCTGCGCCCGCTTGTCGGCCATCGCGAGCAGCCGGCGGATCCGGCCGGCCACCGCGTCCTTGGTCAGCGGCGGGTCGGCGAGCGCGCCGAGCTCCTCCAGCGATGCCTGCTTGTGCTCCATGCGGAGCCGGCCGGCCGCGGCCAGGTGTTCGGGCACCTCCTCGGCGAGGATCTCCAGCGCGCGCTGCACCCGGGCCCCGGCGGCGACCGCCGCGCGGGCCGAGCGGCGCAGGTTGGCGTCGTCGAAGTTGGCCAGGCGGTTGGCGGTGGCGCGGACCTCGCGCCGCATCCGCCGCTCCTCCCAGGCGAGCACCGACTCGTGCGCGCCGAGCCGGGTCAGCAGGGCGCCGATCGCGTCGCCGTCGCGGACGACGACCCGGTCCACCCCCCGCACCTCGCGGGCCTTGGCCGCGATGGAGAGCCGGCGGGCCGCCCCGACCAGGGCGAGGGCCGCCTCCGGCCCCGGGCAGGTGACCTCCAGGGAGGAGGACCGGCCGGGCTCCGTCAGCGAGCCGTGGGCGAGGAAGGCGCCGCGCCAGGCCGCCTCCGCGTCACAGGTCGCGCCGGAGACCACCTGCGGCGGCAGGCCCCGGATGGGACGGCCCCGGCCGTCCACCAGACCCGTCTGGCGGGCCAGCTGGTCGCCGCCGGCCACCACGCGCACCACGAAGCGCGAGCCGCGCCGCAGTCCGCCGGGGGCCATCACGATCAGCTCGGAGCTGTGTCCGAAGATCTCCAGGATGTCCCGCTTGAGGCGGCGGGCCGCCATCGCCGTGTCCAGCTCCGCCTCGATCACGATGCGGCCGCTCACCAGGTGCAGCCCGCCCGCGAACCGCAGGATCGACGAGACCTCTGCCTTCCTGCAGCAGGTCCGGGTGACGGGGAGCCGGGAGATCTCGTCCTTCACCGCTGCCGTCATCGCCATGGGCCGATCCTTCCATGCATCCGAAAAATACGGTCGTACGCGGCGGCCAACAGCTCCGGGTCATGCTTCGCGGAGCCGTCGGGCCCGGCCACCGGCGCCAGCTCGACCGCGGCGCCGAGCCGCTTGGCGGCGTCGGCGAGGGACTCGCGGTCGGGCACGGCCGCCTCGTCGGCGAGCACCACGTCCAGGGCGAGTTTAGGGGCGTGTCGTCCCAAAACCTCCAAATGACGCTGCGGGGAGAAGCCCTCTGTTTCTCCGGGCTGCGGCGCGAGGTTCAGCGAGAGGACCTTCCGGGCCTTCGTCTCGGCCAGGGCGTCGAGGAGTTCGGGGACGAGGAGGTGCGGGATCACCGAGGAGAACCAGGAACCCGGGCCCAGGACCACCCAGTCCGCGTCGAGCACCGCGGCGACCGCCTCGGGCACGGCCGGCGGGTCGTTCGGCACGAGGTGCACCGACTGCACCTCGCCCGGGGTGAGCGCCACGGTCGCCTGCCCGGCGACGGTGTCCACGTCGTCGGGCCGCTCCGGGTCGTGCCCCTTGACCAGGGCCTGGAGCTCCAGCGGCACGGCGGACATGGGCAGCACCCGGCCCTGGGCGCCGAGCAGCCTCCCCACCAGGTCCAGGGCTTGCACGGGGTCGCCGAGCTGCTCCCAGAGGGCGACGATCAGCAGGTTGCCGACGGCGTGGCCGTTGATCTCGCCCTTCGACTGGAAGCGGTGCTGGATGACCCGGGCCCAGGTCTGGCCCCAGTCGTCGTCCCCGCAGAGCGCGGCGAGCGCCTTGCGGAGATCGCCCGGGGGCAGCACGCCGAGCTCCTCGCGGAGCCGGCCGCTGGAGCCCCCGTCGTCGGCGACGGTGACGACGGCGGTCAGGTCGCCGGTGATCCGGCGGAGCGAGGCGAGGGAGGCCGAGAGGCCCATGCCGCCGCCCAGCGCGACGACCTTGGGCTGGGCACCGCGCCTGCGGAGCGTGCGCCGCACCGTGAGGGTGGAGGCACGCCGGCGGTACGGCTTCACTCGCGCCCCATGTCCCGGTGGACGACGACGGTCTCGACGCCTTCGGCGGCGAGACGGGCGGCGAGGCGCTCGGCGGTGGCCACGGAGCGGTGCTTGCCGCCCGTGCAGCCCACGGCGACCGTGACGTACCGCTTGCCCTCGCGGCGGTACCCGGCGGCGATCAGCTGGAGCAGCTCCGTGTAGCGGTCCAGGAACTCCTTGGCGCCGGGCTGGTTGTAGACGTAGTTCGACACCTCCTCGTTGAGGCCGGTGAAGGGACGCAGCTCGGGAACCCAGTGGGGGTTCGGCAGGAAGCGCATGTCGACGACGAGGTCGGCGTCCACGGGCAGTCCGTACTTGAAGCCGAAGGACATGACGGTGGCCCGCAGCTCGGGCTCCTCGTCGCCGGCGAACTGGGCGTCCATCTTGGCCCGCAGCTCGTGGACGTTGAGACTGGAGGTGTCGATCACCAGGTCGGCGTCGCCGCGCAGCTCGCGCAGGAGGTCGCGCTCGGCGGCGATGCCGTCGGTGATGCGGCCGTCGCCCTGGAGCGGGTGCGGCCGGCGGACCGACTCGAAGCGCCGGACGAGGGCCTCGTCGGACGACTCCAGGAAGACGATCCGGCGGGTGACCTGCTTGGCGTCGAGGTCGGCGAGGGACTCCCTGAGGTTGTCGAAGAACTGCCGGCCGCGGACGTCCACGACGACGGCGATCCGGGCGACGTTGCCCTGGGAGCGGGCGCCGAGCTCCACCATGGTGGGGATCAGCGCGGGCGGCAGGTTGTCCACGACGAACCAGCCGAGGTCCTCCAGGCACTTCGCCGCGGTGGACCGGCCGGCCCCGGACATGCCGGAGATGATCACCAGCTCGGGAATGGCCGCCTCGGCGCCGCTGTCGCCGGGGGTCTCCTTCGTGCCCGTACTCACGTGTCCTGCTCCGTCTTCTCGGTCGTGCCGGCCTTGCTCTTCGTTCGGGTCCTGCTCGTGCGCGGTCATGCCGTGCCGCCCCCGTCGTCTTCCATGATCTCTCCTGTCGCCGTGTTCACGGCGGGCGCGGCCGGAGCCGCCGCCGCGAGGGCCACGACGACCGCCTCCGCGGTCTTCCGGCCCATGCCGGGAACCTCGCAGATCTGCTCGATTGTCGCCTGCCGGAGCCGCTTCACCGAGCCGAAATGCTTGATCAACGCCTGTTTCCGGGTTTCGCCGAGTCCGGCGACGGCGTCGAGGGGGCTGGTACGGATGCGTTTCGTGCGCTTGGAGCGCTGATAGCGGATGGCGAAGTCGTGAGCAGTGTCACGCACCCGCTGGAGGAGGTAGAGGCCCTCGCTGGAGCGCGGCAGGACCACCGGGTCGTCCTCGCCGGGCAGCCACACCTCCTCCAGCCGCTTGGCGAGCCCGCAGACCGCGATGTCGTCGATGCCCAGCTCGTCCAGGGCCCGGCGGGCCGCGGCGACCTGCGGCTGCCCGCCGTCGACCACGACGAGCTGCGGCGGGTACGCGAAGCGCTTGGGCCGGCCGTCGTCCTGCGGGTCCTCCGCCGGGACCTCCCCGTCGGTGGCGCCCCACTCCCCCGTCCGGTCCTTCTCGGCGAGGTAGCGCTTGAAGCGGCGGCCGATCACCTCGTGCATGGAGCGGACGTCGTCCTGCCCCTCGAAGCCCTTGATCTGGAAGCGGCGGTACTCGCTCTTGCGGGGCAGACCGTCCTCGAAGACGACCATCGACGCCACGACGTCCTCGCCCTGGAGGTGCGAGATGTCGAAGCACTCGATGCGCAGCGGCGCCGAGTCCAGGTCCAGCGCCTCGGCGATCTCCTCCAGCGCCCGGGAGCGCGTGGTCAGGTCGCTGGCCCGCTTGGTCTTGTGCAGGACGAGCGCCTGCTGGGCGTTGCGCGCGACCGTCTCCATCAGGTCCTTCTTGTCGCCGCGCTGCGGGACGCGCAGCGAGACGTTGGACCCGCGGCGGCCGGTCAGCCAGGCGGTGACCGCCCCGGTGTCCTCCGGCAGCGCCGGGACCAGGACCTCCTTGGGGACCGTCTCGCCGGTCTCCTCGCCGTACAGCTGCTGGAGCGCGTGCTCGACGAGCCCCGCCGTGTCCACCGCCTCGACCTTGTCGGTCACCCAGCCCCGCTGGCCGCGCACGCGCCCGCCGCGGACGTGGAAGATCTGGACGGCGGCCTCCAGCTCGTCCTCGGCGAGGGCGATCAGGTCGGCGTCGGTGGCGTCGCCGAGGACGACGGCGCTCTTCTCCATCGCCCGCCGCAGCGCCTCTATGTCGTCCCGCAGCCGGGCCGCCTTCTCGTACTCCATGTCCTCGGCCGCGATCGTCATCTGCTTCTCGAGCCGCCGCAGGTACGTGCCCGTCCGGCCCGCCATGAAGTCGCAGAACTCCTCGGCCAGTTCGCGGTGCTCCTCGGGCGAGACCCGGCCGACGCACGGCGCCGAGCACTTGCCGATGTAGCCGAGGAGACAGGGCCGGCCGGCCGACGCCGCGTTTCGGAAGACACCCGCCGAGCAGGTGCGGACCGGGAAGACCCGCAGCATCAGGTCGACGGTCTCGCGGATCGCCCACGCGTGCGCGTACGGCCCGAAGTACCGCACGCCCTTCTTCTTGTGGCCGCGCATCACCTGGACCCGCGGGAACTCCTCGTCGAGGGTCACCGCCAGGTACGGATAGCTCTTGTCGTCCCGGTACTTGACGTTGAACCGGGGATCGAACTCCTTGATCCAGGTGTACTCCAGCTGCAGCGCCTCGACCTCCGTCGAGACCACCGTCCACTCCACCGACGCGGCCGTCGTGACCATCGTCGCCGTGCGCGGGTGCAGGCTCGTCAGCGGCTGGAAGTAGTTCGCCAGCCGCTGCCGCAGCGACTTCGCCTTGCCGACGTAGATCACCCGGCGGTGCTCGTCGCGGAACTTGTAGACCCCCGGGGAGTCGGGGATCTGACCCGGCTTGGGGCGGTAGCTCGAGGGGTCTGCCATGGTCCCCACCCTACTGGCGCACACCGACACTCCGGCCGCCCGCGCTCGTTGGCCGGGCATGGCGAATCATGAGGCGGAAACGGCCCCGGGACGGCTCGCGGACCGGGTGTGCGTGATCACGGGCGCGGCGAGCGGCATCGGGCGGGCGACGACGAAACGGTTCCTCCGCGAAGGGGCCCGCGTGGTGGCCGCCGACCGCGACGCCGACCGCCTCGCGACCCTGACGGGCGTCGTCCCGGTGACCGGCGACGTCTCCCGCGCGGACGACGCCCGGCGCATGATCGGCACCGCCGTCGACCGCTTCGGCCGGATCGACGTCCTCGTCGCCAACGCCGGCGTCATCCCGCTGCTCTCCGTGACCGAGGCCGAGGCGTCCGACTTCGACGAGGTCATGGCCGTCGACGGCCGTGGCATGTTCCTGACCTGCAAATACGCGATCGAGGCCATGCTCGTCTCGGGCGGCGGCGCCATCGTCTGCACCTCCTCCGTCTCCGGCGTCGCAGGCCAGGCCCGGCAGGCCGTCTACGGCCCCGCCAAGTTCGTCGCCTCCGGCCTGACCAAACACCTCGCCGTCGAATGGGCGCAGCACGGGATCCGGGTCAACGCCGTCGCCCCCGGCACCATCGAGACCGAACGCGTCGCCGCCGCCCGCCACGAGCCCGGCGGGCCCGAGTACCTCGCCGGGGCCCTCCGCGGGCACCCCATGGCGCGGTTCGGCACGCCCGACGAGGTCGCCTCCGCGATTCTCTTCCTCGCCTCCGACGACGCCTCCTTCGTCACCGGCGCCGTCCTCCCCGTCGACGGCGGCTACCTCGCCCACTGACCCGCCCGCGCGGCCCGAGCCGGGGGCCGGAACCTGCCCCGCCCCCCGTGTGACCCGCCCCGGAGCCGGGGCGCCCGGCTGAGGCTGGCCGCACCCCCGGTGTGGGCAATCGTCCCGCTGGGGCGATGGGGGTCCCCCCTGCTCGAGCGAAGCCGAGAGCTTGGGGGAGGGTGGGCACACGGGACGGCGCCCTTGGCGGCGCCTCCGCCCCTTGTGCCTGGACCCGCACCAGCTGTGCGCCGCACAACGGGGTGCGGGCCCAGGCGCGGAAGCCTAGGCCCGGCAGGGGGCGCCGTTCCGTTGAGCCCACCCGTTCCGCCCCAGCGGAACGAATGCCCACAACGAAGGTGGCACCGGCCCGTCCCAGGGGCGGGCACCGCCCCCGCGGAACAGTTGCCCACGACGGGGGCACGTCGGCGCCGGTCCCGTGGGGCGGCGGTGAGGGGGCAGAAGGAGGCCCGCCACGGTGGCCGGTGGGGGCGGCGCCGTGGCGGGCGGTCGGTCAGGCCGGGTGGGAGCCCCGGCGGCGGCGTATCGCGACGGCGGCGCCGAGGGCGACGGCGACGACGGCACCCGCGCCCGCCGCGGTGACGGCGGAGGAGGAGGACTCCGGCACGGACGGGGCGGACGGCGCGGAGCCGTACCCGCCCGCGGCGCCCTTCCTCGCGTAGGCGGAGCCGGGCAGTTTGTCGGCGTACGCGCGCGTGACCCGGTCGCGGTAGGCGGAGAGGGTCGTGCCGCCGCGGCCGACGGCACGTACCGCGTCCTCGTCGAGCGGCAGCACCCTGGCGCCCTTCTGGACGTACCAGGCGTCGATCTGGGGCTCGCGGAAGACGAGGCCGCCGGGGAGGAGACGGGCGCCCTGTTCCGCGTAGCGGATCTCGTCGTCGCCGGTGGCGATGTTGACCACCTGCCAGCCGTCCGGCTGCCGGACGGTCCAGAGGGAGGCCGTCTGCCCGTCGGCGGCGACGGCACGGCTGGCGCGGAACTCTACGCGGGCGACGGGCGCGCCGGGCTTTCCGGCGACGAAGTCCGGGGAGAGGAGGCTGACGGGGACGGACCCGCCGTCGACGCGCGGGGCGGCGGCGGAGCGGGCGAGGGCGCCGTCGCGGGCGAAGAACCGGGCCAGGGTGTCCAGGGTCCCCGGCGCGGAGGCGGCCTGTTCCGCGGTGGGCGCGGGCGGCGGGCCCCCGGCGGCGGTGGCCGGGGCGGCTCCGAGGGCGAGGAGGGCGGCGGTGAGGAGGCCGGCGGCCGTGACGCGTGCGTTCATCGTGGTCACGCTCCGATCCGGTAGAGCGAGTGGGTCCAGGAGAACGAGCCGTTGTCGACGTACCAGGCGTGCGAGGCCCAGTTGTACCGGTCGCTGGAGGGCCAGGGGTCGCCCCAGTAGACCCAGCTGCCGGAGTCGTCGTAGCCGTACAGGACGTGCATGTGGCCGCCTCCGCTCGACCACTGGATCCGGGTCTCGACGGGCCGGTCGGCGTTGATCTCCGTCTGGACGGTGGAGTAGCGGAGCCAGCCGTCGACGTACGAGCCGGGGCGTACGCCGGCCCAGCTCAGGCCGGTCTGGACGTTGGCGAGCGTGGCCTGCCAGTTGGGGCAGTCGTAGCCCTGCTGGCGGTTGAAGGCGGCGTTGCAGAACTGGTTCTGGCTGTAGTTCCGGCCGAACCAGGTGGCGATGGTGTTGCCGCTCGCGGCCCAGCACCAGTTGGTCTTCTGCTGCGCCTGCATGGTGATGTTCAGGCGCTTGGAGGCGAGGGCGGACGCGCCCTCGCCGGCGGAGGCGGAGGTGACGGGGGCCGAGGTGACGGGGGCCGAGGTGGCGGGGGCGGCGGAGGCCGAGGTGGCGGGGACGAGGAAGAGGGCGGCTGCGGCGAGAGCCGCGAGGGACAGTCTTCTGCTGCGCATCGCGTTCCTCCCAGGGCGGGGGGTGGGGATGTGGGGGTGGAGGAGCGCGTCCGGACGCTGGTCAGGAGCATCTTCCGTTGTCCTGATCCGGTCAACACGCTTCAATGCGGGGTGACATCGGACTGTGAACGGTGTGACCCGGGTGTGAACGGACGCCCTCGGCCCACCTGCCCGCCCACCCCACGCGGCGCGACGGTCCCCGCTCCCGTCGTGAACGTTCACTGAGGAGTCCTCGTGAGCCACACCGAGGCCGATCTGGCGCAGCTGCTGCACACCGGTCCCTTCCATCTGGCGCTGCGCACGGCGCTCGCGGTGCGCGGACTGCCGCTCCAGCGGGTCCAGCACCATCTCGCGCACCGGGGCGTCCGGGTCGGGGTGACGAGTCTGAGCTACTGGCAGCAGGGGGCCCGCCGCCCGCAGCGGCCGGAGTCCCTCAGGGCCGTCCGGGTCCTGGAGGAGGTGCTCCAGCTGCCGGGGAACTCGCTGCTGCGGCTCCTGTCGGGGGACGCGGCGGGCCGGTCCGACGTGGAGCGGCCGGCGGCCCGCTCGTACCGCTCGCTCGTGGAGGCGTCGGGCTCGGTCGAGGAGCTGCTCGCGGAGCTGGAGTGCCCGGTGGACGGCGGGCTGCACACGGTGGGCCACCACGAGCGGGTGCGGATCGGGGCGGCGCGCGAACTGGTGGGGCGCGAGTCGCAGCACGTGGTGCGGGCGCACCGGGACGGCGTCGACCGCTATCTCGCGATCCACCACGGGGACCCGGGCTGCGA
Organism: Streptomyces sp. NPDC104202; assembly: GCF_055584185.1. Classification (NCBI taxonomy): domain Bacteria; kingdom Bacillati; phylum Actinomycetota; class Actinomycetes; order Kitasatosporales; family Streptomycetaceae; genus Streptomyces; species Streptomyces sp. NPDC104202. The sequence goes on from NZ_JBVJMN010000030.1 coordinate 15,392, forward strand.
TCCGTCCCGGGTGACGGTGCGCGCGGTGGAGAACTGCCGGACGGGGCGGGTGCGGTGGCACGGCGGGACCGGTGTGCTGGTGGTGGAACTGCTCTTCGACGCGCGGCTGCGGGCCGGGGACACGCACCTGTTCTCGTACGGCTTCGAGGACGGTACGGCGGGGCCGAGCGGGGAGTACGTGCGCGGGTTCAGCTTCGCCGGCGGGCAGTACGCGCTCCAGGTCCGCTTCGACGAGGCGGCGCTGCCGGTGCGCTGCCGGCGGTTCGCGCAGGCTTCGGCGGGGGCTCCGCGCGGGGGCCGTGCGGAGCTGACCCTGAGCGGCCGGCACCGCACGGTGCACCTCGTGGAGCAGGGTGTGCGTCCGGGGATCCTGGGGATCGACTGGGACTGGGAGTAGCGCCGCCGGGAGGTCGCTCCCGGGCCGCCGCCGCGCGGGGTCCCCGGTGCCGGGGCCTCAGGCGGCCGGGGCGGTGCCCGCCGTCTCGGGGCCGGCGACCAGGGTGCCGTTCTCGACGCGGACGGGGACCTCGGGGAGCGGGACGGTGGCGGGGCCTCGGAGGGCCTTGCCCGTGGTGACGTCGAAGCGGCTGCCGTGGCAGGGGCAGTTGCCCTCGTTGTCCTCGACCTTGTCGAGGACGCAGCCGGCGTGGGTGCACTGGGCGCTGAACGCCTTGTACTGGCCCTTGGCGGGGCAGCTCACCACGAGCCGCTGCTCGCGGTAGAGCTTGGAGCCGCCGACCGGGATCGCGTCCGGGGCGCCGAGCGGGACCGGGGCGGTCGGGGTCGGGACCTGGGCGTGGCCCAGCTTGGAGTCGGTGGAGCAGGCGGCGACTCCCAGCCCGGCGGCACCGGCGAGGGCGGCGCCTTTCAGGACGGTGCGGCGGCTGGACTGGCCGGACATGAGCGCTCCACGGTGAGGTCGGGGACAAGACGCCCCAGGGGGGACCGAACCGACGATACCGGCGGGGTCCGGCGGGCCTTCTTTCGGGCCCGGGGTGCGGCGAGGGCCCCCGTCGCCGGGGGCCCTCGTCGTGTGCTCAGGCCTTGCGGGCCCGGGTCGCCGTCTTCTTGGCGGTGGCCTTGACGGCCGCCGCCTTCGTGGCGGCCGTCTTGGACGTCGCCGTCTTGGCGGCCGTCTTCTTCGCGGTGGCGGCGGTCTTCTGGGCGGGTGCCTTCTTCGCCGCGGCCTTCTTCGTCCGGCGGGCCGCGGGGACGGTCACGCCGGCGTCGCTGATCCGGTCGGCGCCGAGGATCTCGCGGAGGAACTTGCCGGTGTGGCTCGCCGGGACCGAGGCGACCTCCTCCGGTGTGCCCTCGGCGATCACCAGACCGCCGCCGCTGCCGCCCTCGGGTCCCATGTCGATGACCCAGTCGGCGGTCTTGATGACGTCGAGGTTGTGCTCGATGACGATCACCGAGTTGCCCTTGTCGACCAGGCCGGAGAGGACCTTGATCAGCTTCGAGATGTCCTCGAAGTGCAGACCCGTGGTCGGCTCGTCCAGGACGTAGACCGTGCGGCCGGTCGAGCGCTTCTGGAGCTCGGAGGCGAGCTTGACGCGCTGCGCCTCGCCGCCGGAGAGCGTCGGCGCCGACTGGCCGAGGCGGACGTAGCCGAGGCCGACCTCGTTGAGGGTGCGCAGGTGGCGGGCGATGGTCGGGACGGCCTCGAAGAAGTCCAGGGCCTCCTCGATCGGCATGTCCAGGACCTCGGCGATGGACTTGCCCTTGTAGTGGACCTCCAGGGTCTCCCGGTTGTACCGGTCGCCGTGGCAGACCTCGCACGGGACGTAGACGTCCGGGAGGAAGTTCATCTCGATCTTGATCGTGCCGTCGCCGGAGCAGTTCTCGCAGCGGCCGCCCTTCACGTTGAAGGAGAACCGGCCGGGCAGGTAGCCCCGGACCTTGGCCTCCATCGTCTCGGCGAAGAGCTTGCGGACGTGGTCGAAGACGCCGGTGTAGGTCGCCGGGTTCGACCGCGGGGTGCGGCCGATCGGGGACTGGTCGACGTGCACGACCTTGTCGACGAGGTCGTCGCCGTCCACCCGCGTGTGCCGGCCGGGCACCGACCGGGCGCCGTTGAGCTCGCGCGCCAGGTGGGTGTAGAGGATGTCGTTGACCAGGGTCGACTTGCCCGAGCCGGAGACGCCGGTGACGGCGGTGAGCACGCCCAGCGGGAACGAGACGTCGATGTCCTGCAGGTTGTTCTCGCGGGCGCCGTGCACGGTGAGCCGGCGGCCGGGGTCCACCGGGCGGCGGATGTCCGGCGTGGCGATCGCGCGGCGGCCGGACAGGTACTGCCCGGTCATCGACTCCTCGTTGGCGAGGAGCTCCTTCAGGGAGCCGGAGTGGACCACCTTGCCGCCGTGCTCGCCGGCGCCGGGGCCGATGTCGACGACCCAGTCCGCGACCTTGATGGTGTCCTCGTCGTGCTCGACGACGATGAGGGTGTTGCCCATGTCGCGGAGCCGGACCAGGGTCTCGATCAGCCGGTGGTTGTCGCGCTGGTGGAGGCCGATGGAGGGCTCGTCCAGCACGTACAGCACGCCGACCAGGCCGGAGCCGATCTGGGTGGCGAGCCGGATGCGCTGGGCCTCGCCGCCGGAGAGGGTGCCCGCGGCGCGGTTGAGCGAGAGGTAGTCGAGGCCGACGTCGACGAGGAAGCGCAGCCGCTCGTTGACCTCCTTGAGGACCCGCTCGGCGATCTTCTTGTCGCGGGCGTTCAGCGTGAGCCGGGCGAGGAACTCGGCGCAGTCGCTGATGGACATCGCGGAGACCTCGGCGATGGAGCGGTCCATGACCGTGACCGCGAGGACGATCGGCTTGAGGCGGGTGCCCTGGCAGGTGGGGCAGGGCACCTCGCGCATGTAGCCCTCGAAGCGCTCGCGGCTGGAGTCGCTCTCGGCCTCGCTGTGGCGCCGCTTGACGAAGGAGACGGCGCCTTCGAAGGCCGGGGTGGTGTAGGCCCGCTCGCGCCCGTACCGGTTGCGGTAGCGGACCTCGACCTGGGTCTTGTGCCCGTGCATCAGGGCCTTCTTGGCGCGCTGCGGCAGGCCCGCGTACGGGATGTCCGTGCGGAAGCCGAGGGCCTGCGAGAGACCGCCGATGAGCCGGCCGAAGTACTCCTTGGTGTGGCCGTGCGACCAGGGGTGGATGGCGCCCTCGTCGAGGGACTTGTCCTCGTCGGGGACGACCAGCTCGGGGTCGACCTCCATGCGCGTGCCGATGCCGGTGCAGTCGGGGCAGGCACCGAAGGGCGAGTTGAAGGAGAAGGAGCGCGGCTCCAGCTCCTCGAAGGAGAGGTCGTCGTACGGGCAGTAGAGGTGCTCCGAGTACATCCGCTCGCGCTCGGGGTCGTCCTCGGGGAGGTCGACGAAGTCGAGCACGACCATGCCGCCGGAGAGTCCGAGCGCGGTCTCGACGGAGTCGGTGAGCCGGCGCTTGGCGCTGTCCTTGACGGTGAGGCGGTCGACGACGACCTCGATCGTGTGCTTTTCCTGCTTCTTCAGCGTCGGCGGCTCGCTCAGCTGTACGGTCTGGCCGTCGACCCGGGCACGGCTGTAGCCCTTGGTCTGGAGGTCGGCGAACAGGTCGACGAACTCGCCCTTGCGCTCGCGCACGAGCGGCGAGAGGACCTGGAAGCGGCTGCCCTCGGGCAGCTCCAGGACCTTGTCGACGATGGCCTGCGGCGACTGGCGCGAGATCGGGCGGCGGCACTCGGGACAGTGCGGCTTGCCGATGCGGGCGAAGAGCAGGCGGAGGTAGTCGTAGACCTCCGTGATGGTGCCGACCGTCGAGCGCGGGTTGCGCGAGGTCGACTTCTGGTCGATGGAGACGGCGGGCGACAGACCTTCGATGAAGTCCACGTCCGGCTTGTCCATCTGACCGAGGAACTGCCGGGCGTAGGAGGAGAGCGACTCGACGTAGCGGCGCTGCCCCTCGGCGAAGATCGTGTCGAACGCGAGGGAGGACTTGCCCGATCCCGAGAGCCCGGTGAAGACGATGAGGGAGTCACGCGGGAGGTCGAGCGAGACGTTCTTGAGGTTGTGCTCGCGAGCGCCACGGACGATGAGACGGTCGGCCACGCCGGTCCGCACCTTTCTTCAGAGAGCGGATGTGCCTGACACACCCAACAACCAAGGATGCCGGATGCTTCCATCGAGCCTATAGCACGCACATTCGATTTCCGGCCGCTCCGAGACCGCTTCACCCGAATGAGTGGCGGCGCTAGGGTCTGCGCCATGATCGACCACGAACGCGACCTTGCCTCCGTCCGCGAGGCGACCGACCGGCTGCTGGCCGCGGCCGCCTCCTGGGACAACGCGGCGGCGGCCGAGCCGTCACGGCTTCCGGGCTGGACCCGCGGCCACGTCCTCGCCCACGTCGCCCGCAACGCCGACGCCCTGGTGAACGTCCTCCGGGGCCTCCCCATGTACGCCGACGCCGCGACCCGCGACGCCGACATCGCGCGCGACGCCGCGCGCCCGCTCGACGTCCACCTCGCCGACCTGCGCGAGAGCGCCGACCGCTTCGCGGCCACGGGCGCCGAGCCCGCGGACTGGAGCCGCACCGTGGAGCTCCGCAACGGCGTCACGGACAGCGCCTCCCGCATCCCCTTCCGCCGCTGGGTGGAGGTGGCCCTCCACCACGTCGACCTGGACGTCGGCTACGAGCTGGAAGACCTTCCCGAGGAGTTCACCTCCCGCGAGATCGACTTCCTCGCCGAGCGCTTCACCGGCCTGGAGAGCGTCCCGGCGACCGTCCTGCGGGCCGACGGCGGCGGGACGTGGAAGACCGGCGGCACCTCGGGCGCCGTCACCGTCACGGGTCCGGCCGCCGACCTGCTCGGCTGGCTCGCCGGGCGCCGCGACGGATCGGGCCTCGCCACCGAGGGCGGACCGCTCCCGGAGCTGCCCCCGCTGTAGCCGCTCCCCTCCGCGGGCGAAGCTAGGCTGAGGCCATGACGTACAGCGGAGTGGTGAAGGTCGGCGGGGCTGCGGACGTGCACGAGCTGACCGACCTGATGATCTCGAAGGTCGCGGTCGGCCCGATGGACAACAACGCGTATCTGCTGCGCTGCCGGGCGACCGGCGAGCAGCTCCTGATCGACGCGGCCGACGACGCGGACACGCTCCTGACGCTGATCGGTGACGACGGCATCGCCGCCGTCGTCACCACCCACCGGCACGGCGACCACTGGCAGGCGCTCGCGGACGTGGTCGCGGCGACCGGCGCCCGGACGTACGCGGGCGCGTACGACGCGGAGGGCATCCCGGTCGCGACCGACGTGCCCGTCGAGGACGGCGACACCGTCCGGGTCGGACGGGTCGAGCTGACCGCCCGCCACCTGGTCGGGCACACCCCGGGCTCGATCGCCCTGGTCTACGACGACCCGCACGGCCACCCGCACGTCTTCACCGGCGACTGCCTCTTCCCGGGCGGGGTCGGCAACACCCGGAAGGACCCCGAGGCGTTCGCGAGCCTCCTCCACGACGTGGAGACCAAGCTCTTCGCGGTCCTGCCGGACGAGTCCTGGATCTACCCGGGGCACGGCAAGGACACCACGCTCGGTGACGAGCGCCCCCACCTCGCGGAATGGCGCGAGCGCGGCTGGTGACGCCCGGCGCGCACCTCCGGAGCTGCGCGCTTCCGCACGCCCCCCGTAACCCGGACGGCGGCGGGGTAGTTGGCGCCACATGCGCCAACGTCACGCTCCGTCGCCACCCTGCACCCCGTCGATGGGGCGGCTCGCCGCCGCCTCGCTCGTCGGCACGGCCATCGAGTTCTTCGACTTCTTCGTCTACGGAACCGCCGCGGCCCTCGTCCTGGGACCGCTGTTCTTCCCGACGTTCTCCCCGCTCGCGGGCACCCTGGCAGCCTTCGGCACCTTCGCCGCGGGCTTCCTCGCCAGGCCCCTGGGATCGGTCCTCTTCGGCCACGTCGGCGACCGGTACGGGCGGCGGCCGGTCCTCTTCGCCTCGCTGCTCCTGACGGGCTGCGCCACCGTCGCGGTCGGCTGCGTCCCCCCGTACGCGACGCTCGGCATCGCCGCCCCGGTGCTGCTGCTGGTGCTCCGCTTCCTCCAGGGCCTGGGCCTCGGCGGCGAGTGGGGCGGAGCGGTCCTGCTGACGGCCGAGCACGCCCCGGAGCGCCGGCGCGCGCTGTGGGCCAGCTTCCCGCAGATCGGCCCCTCGATCGGCTTCCTCCTGGCGAACGGCGTGATGCTGGCTCTCACGGCCGGGCTGAGCGACGCGGATTTCCGCTCCTGGGGCTGGCGGGTGCCGTTCTGGGCCGCCGGGCTGCTCGCGGCGGCCGGGCTGCTGCTGCGCCGCTCGCTGGCGGAGACGCCGCAGTTCGAGGAACTGTCCGCGACCGGGCGGCGGGCGGGCGCCCCGCTGGCCGAGGTGGCGCGCGACCACTGGCGTCTGGTGCTGCTGACCGCCGGCGCGCTCGCGGTCGGGTACGCCGTCTTCTACACGGTCTCCACCTGGGCACTGGCCTACGGCACCGAGCGACTCGGGGTGAGCAGCACGGTGATGCTGACCTGTGTGATGGCGGCGGTGGCGATCAAGGGGGCGACCACCCCGTTCGTGGCGCTGCTCGCCGACCGCTGGGGCCGGCGCCCGCTGTGTCTGGCGGGTTGCGCGGGGTCGGCGCTGTGGATGTTCCCGATGGTGGCGCTGCTGCACACGGCGGAGCCGCTGCTGATGTTCCTCGGCTTCCTGGGCGCGCTGCTGGCCTTCATCACCATGTTCGCCGTGGTCGCCGCGTACCTCCCGGAGCTGTACGAGCCACGGGTCCGCTGTACGGGCGCGGCGGTGGGCTACAACCTCGCCGGCGTCCTCGGCGGCGCCCTGACCCCTCTCGTCGCCACCGCGCTCTCCGACGGCGGCGCGGGCCCGCCCTGGGGCGTGGCGGCCTATCTGACGCTGGTCGCCCTGGTGAGTCTGGGCTGCTTCGCCCTGCTGCCGGAGACCCTGCCGGGGCGCTCCGGGGAGCGCTCGGACGCGGCGGAGGAGGCCGCGGAGGAGACGGCGGCGGTATGACGGCGGCGGTGACCGCCGCAGGCGGGACGGCGACGGCCGGCCGCGGGAGGGGTCCCGTGGCCGGCCGTCGCCGGGCGTGCCGCGTCAGGCTCCGATGCTGTCCTTCTCGGTGCCGTCGGCGTCGGCCAGGCTCTCCGCGGCCTCCCGGTCCGCCTGCCGCTTGGAGGCGATCAGGCTGGTGATCGTGGTGATCACCAGGACGCCGCAGATGAAGGCGAGGGAGAACGGGATGGAGATCTCCGGGACGTGCACCCCGGACTCGTGCAGGGCGTGCAGCACCAGCTTCACGCCGATGAAGCCGAGGATCACCGACAGGCCGTAGCTGAGGTGGACCAGCTTCTTGAGCAGGCCGCCGATCAGGAAGTACAGCTGTCGCAGACCCATCAGGGCGAAGGCGTTGGCCGTGAAGACGATGTACGGGTCCTGGGTGAGGCCGAAGATCGCCGGGATGGAGTCGAGGGCGAAGAGGATGTCGGTGGTGCCGATGGCGAGCATGACGACCATCAGCGGCGTCATCACGCGCTTGCCGTTGACCCGGATGAAGAGCTTGGTGCCGTGGTACCGGTCGGCGACGCCGAACCGCTTCTCGGCCATCTTGAGGAGGCGGTTCTCCTCCCAGTCGTCCTCCTCCTCGTCGGCGCGCGCCTCCTGGATGAGCTTCCACGCGGTGTAGATCAGGAACGCGCCGAAGATGTAGAAGATCCAGGAGAAGTTCGCGATGACCGCGGCACCCGCGAGGATGAAGACGGTGCGCAGCACCAGCGCGATCACCACGCCCACCAGCAGCACGCGCTGCTGGAGGTGGGAGGGCACCGCGAACTTCGCCATGATCAGGACGAAGACGAAGAGGTTGTCGACACTGAGCGACTTCTCCGTGATGTAGCCGGCGAAGAACTCCCCCGCCGCCTGGCTGTTGCCGAAGTACCACAGGCCGAGCCCGAAGAGTCCGGCGAGGACGATCCAGACGATCGTCCAGATTCCCGCTTCCTTGACCGACACGTCATGGGGCTTGCGCCCGATGAAGAAGTCGGCACCGATCAGGGCACACAGACCGAGAACGGTCAGCACCCACATGGTCATTGAAACGTCCACTGCGCCTCCGGCGTCGTACGGCTACTGATCAGCGTCGTCGCTGCCGGAGGTCTCTTCCACCCGAGCCGCGGACACCGCCGCCGGGCCGACGCCCCGGGATCGGACCCCGGGGGGATCCGTCCGTATTGACGGGTACGCCGCGCAATGGGGAGTACTCCCCTCCGCAGGAAAGAGAGTACCCGAATGACCAAGAGAAGGTAAAGAGCAGGGTAAAGAGCCCCCAAAAGCCCAGGTCAGAACCGCTTTCCATGGCGAGCTGCGGCCACCTGGGCCAGGACCTGGCGGAGGACCGAGCCGCCCGGGGGAAGCACCGGGGGTTCGTACGACCAGGCGTGGCCGACCCACGGGTCGGCGAGGTGGTCGTCGGCGACGGGGGTGAGCCTCAGCAGCGAGCGCCACAGCGGGTCGAGCAGCGGACCGTACGCGGCGGCGTCGGCGCGGTCGGCGACCATCAGCAGGTGCACGCCGACCGACGGGCCCTCGTCGGCGAGGTAGCGCAGCCGGGTGACCGCCCGGTCGTCGAAGCCGTGCGGGAAGTCGTGGACGACCAGCAGCTGCCGGGCCGTGTCGAGACCGGGCGGGAGGGCGTCGGCGGCACCGGCCCGCGACGCCATCTGGAGCAGGTCGACCCGCTCGGTGAGCTGTTCGAGGACGGCGGAGACACCGGAGGCACCCCGGGCCGGCGGGGCGGCCAGGACGCCCGTGTCCACGAGCGGGGCGAGCGCCGCCGTGCCCGCGCCCGCCGCGTCGAGGACGTGGACGCTGAACTCGCCGGCCGGGTGGGCGGCCAGCAGCCGGGCGGCGTGTGCCACCGCGCTGTCCAGGGCGAGCCGCCGCAGCTCCACCTCGTCGAGCAGGCCGGCGGCCTCGGAGTTCCCCCGTCCGCTGTCCACCCAGAGCCCGCGCTCCAGCGGGAGCCGGACGAGCATCGGGATCCGCAGGTCCGTGCGCTCGGGCAGGTGGAGGTCGCCCAGGCGGACCGCCATCGGCTCCTCGGCCGGGACGCGGTAGGCGTGCCAGACGGGGCTGTCCCAGCGGGCGTACGCGGGCGGCAGGGCCGGTTCGACGACCTCGGACTCGGCCGCGAGCTGGGCGAGGTCCCGGTCCAGGACCTCCTGGGCCCGCCGCACGAGCTCGTCGTGGCGGCCGCGGGCGGTGGCACGCGCCGCGTCGTTGGCGCCGCCGACGCGGGAGCGGTAGTCGGAGAGCGACTGGTCCAGCTCGCGGTCGAGCCGGGACTCCGCGAAGTCGCAGGCGCTGCGGTAGGCGGCGGCCGTACGGGCCAGGTCCTCGAACATCCCCCAGACCTGGTTGTAGAGGCGCTCGTCCATCGACCAGCCCGAGGCGTCCCCGGCGACGGGCACCGGCGGGGCCTGACGGGGCTCAGGCGCCTCGGACGGCCGTCGGCGGGGGTGGGCGTAGCTGATCGGGCCGGTGCCCGTGGCGGGCGTCGGCGCGCCCGTCGTGGGGGTGGCCGGGGGCGCCGGCGGCGGCGGGACGGGGTGCGGGTCCGGTGCGGCGGTCGGCGCGGACCCGACCCGCTCCGGCTCGGGGACGCGCAGCGGCGGCTCGGCGACGGCCGGTTCCGGGACGGCGGCGGGCTCCGGGGAGGCGGCCGCCAGGATGGACGCGGCGAGGTCGGCGGGACGGTCGAGGCCCTGGTCCCCGAGGAGGGCGGCGAGTCCGCCCTCGTACCCCTGGCCCATGGCGCGGACCTTCCAGGCGCCCTGGCGGCGGTACAGCTCCAGGGCCACGACGGCGGACTCCGTGTCGAGTCCGGTGATCGTGTAGCTGGCGACGTCCGCCTCGCCTCCGGCGGCGACGACGGCGACGAAGGGCGCGGCGAGGCCCCCGAAGCGGGTGGCTCCGGTGCCCGCCGGCAGCGCGAGGAGCACGGAGACCCGGTGGACGGCGTCGGAGACCGCCGCCAGGTCGACGGTGAGGCGGTGGTCGGCGGCGCACCGCACCGGGACGTCGACGCCGGGGAGCGAGGGCGTGCCGGGGTGGGCGACCCACTCCGCACCGGGGACCCGGCCGTTCTCGTCGCCGAGGGTGGCGCCGGCGACGACGGGGTGACCGGCCGACACCCGGATCTCCAGTCGGGTGTCGGGCAGGGGGTGGTTCTGTCCCCGGACCAGCTCGGCCGTCATCGACTCTGTCCCCTCAGCGTTTCCCGGTGCGGACCACGCGGATTGTTCGGATCATGTGGGACAGCTCCCGGCGGCCTGGTGCCTCCGGGAGCTGTGGGTGCCTGCGCGCCGTGACTACAGGTGCGGCAGGATCGCCGGCATCAGGTCCTGGAAGGTGCGGCCGTTGGCCGGGTTGCCCAGGGCGGTCATCTGCCAGCCGGAGCCGACCCGGTGGACCTTCGCCATGATCTGCGCGGTGTAGTTGCCGCCGCCGTCGAGGGTGTAGCGCGCGAGCTCCTGCCCGTTCGTCTCGTCGACGATGCGGCAGAACGCGTTCTGCACCTCCTGGAACGTCTGGCCGGTGAAGGAGTTCACCGTGAAGACGATCTGGTCGATGTGGACCGGGACCCGCTCCAGGTCGACGAGGATCGCCTCGTCGTCGCCGCCCTGGCCCGCGCCGCCGACGAGGTTGTCGCCGGTGTGCTTGACCGAGCCGTCGTCGCTGACCAGGTGGCGGAAGAAGACCACGTCGACCGGCTGCTTGTCGGCGAAGAGGACGGCCGAGGCGTCGAGGTCGATCTCCCGGGTGCGCGAACCGAAGAGACCGCGGCGCGGCGCGGCCTGCCATCCGAGGCCCATCCGCACCTGCGTGAGGCTGCCCCCGCCCCTCTTCTCCAGGCTGATGGCCTGACCCTTGGTCATGTTGACCGACACGCGATTGCCCCTCTCGTTGGCGTTCCCCGCGACCGCTGTTCCGGTGCGTGCGGTTGTCGAGCACCCTACGCAGCGCCACCGACACCGCGGAGGGGCGGTCCGGTTTTGTGTCGGTCTTGCAACACACCGGACCGCCGTCCGGTCAGGCGAGTCCCGCCTCCTTCATCTGGCGCAACTCCTTCTTCAGCTCTCCCACTTCGTCCCGCAGCCGGGCGGCCACCTCGAACTGCAGTTCCGCGGCCGCGGCGCGCATCCGGTCGGTCATCTCCTCGATGATCGAGGCCAGTTCGGTGGCCGGGCGGTCCCCCAGCTGGACCGTGGAGCCGGCCTTGCCCCGGCCCTTGGGCGCGTGGGCGGCGAGCGAGGGGACGGGGGCCTTGGCGCCCTTGCCCTCCTTCGCCTGGCGGTATCCGCTGCCGAGGAGCTCCTCGGTGTCGATCTCCTCGCGCGCGATGGTCGCGACGATGTCGTTGATCTTCTTGCGGAGCGGCTGCGGGTCGATGCCGTGCTCCGTGTTGTACGCGATCTGCTTCTCGCGGCGCCGGTTCGTCTCGTCGATGGCCTGCTCCATCGCCGGGGTGACCCGGTCCGCGTACATGTGCACCTGGCCCGAGACGTTTCGGGCGGCGCGGCCGATCGTCTGGATGAGGGAGGTGCCGGAGCGGAGGAAGCCCTGCTTGTCGGCGTCGAGGATGGCGACGAGGGACACCTCGGGCAGGTCGAGGCCCTCCCGGAGGAGGTTGATGCCGACGAGGACGTCGTACTCGCCGGCCCGCAGTTCGCGCAGCAGCTCGATGCGGCGCAGGGTGTCGACGTCGCTGTGCAGGTAGCGCACCTGGATGCCGAGCTCCAGGAAGTAGTCGGTGAGGTCCTCGGCCATCTTCTTGGTGAGGGTGGTGACGAGGACCCGCTCGTCCTTCTCGGTGCGCAGCCGGATCTCGTGGACCAGGTCGTCGATCTGGCCCTCGGTGGGCTTGACGACGACCTCGGGGTCGACGAGGCCGGTGGGGCGGATGATCTGCTCGACGAAGCCGTCGCCGCGCGACAGCTCGTACGTCCCCGGCGTCGCGGAGAGGTAGACGGTCTGGCCGATCCGCTCCTGGAACTCCTCCCACTTCAGCGGGCGGTTGTCGAGGGCGGAGGGGAGCCGGAAGCCGTGGTCGACCAGGGTCCGCTTGCGGGAGGCGTCCCCCTCGTACATCGCGCCGATCTGGGGCACGGTGACGTGCGACTCGTCGATGACGAGGAGGAAGTCCTCGGGGAAGTAGTCGATGAGCGTGTTGGGCGCGGAGCCGGGGTCGCGGCCGTCGAAGTGCATCGAGTAGTTCTCGATGCCGGAGCAGGAGCCGATCTGCCGCATCATCTCGATGTCGTACGTGGTGCGCATCCGCAGGCGCTGGGACTCCAGGTGCTTGCCCTGCTTGTCCAGCTCGGCGAGGCGGACCTCCAGCTCGCGCTCGATGTCGTTGACCGCGCGCTCCATGCGCTCGGGACCCGCGACGTAGTGGCTGGCGGGGAAGACGTAGAGCTCGCGGTCCTCGCTGATGACCTCGCCGGTGAGCGGGTGGAGGGTGGAGAGGGCCTCGATCTCGTCGCCGAACATCTCGATGCGGACGGCGAGCTCCTCGTACACCGGGAAGATCTCGATGGTGTCGCCGCGGACGCGGAAGGTGCCGCGGGTGAAGGCCAGGTCGTTCCGGGTGTACTGGATGTCGACGAAGCGGCGCAGCAGCTGGTCCCGGTCGAGCTCCTCGCCGACCTTCAGCGGGACCATGCGGTCCACGTACTCCTGGGGCGTGCCGAGGCCGTAGATGCAGGAGACGGAGGCGACGACGATGACGTCCCTGCGGGTGAGCAGGGAGTTCGTCGCGGAGTGGCGCAGCCGCTCCACCTCCTCGTTGATGGAGGAGTCCTTCTCGATGTAGGTGTCCGACTGCGGGACGTACGCCTCGGGCTGGTAGTAGTCGTAGTACGAGACGAAGTACTCCACCGCGTTGTTCGGCAGGAGCTCGCGGAACTCGTTCGCCAGCTGGGCGGCCAGCGTCTTGTTCGGCGCCATGACCAGGGTGGGGCGCTGGAGCTTCTCGATCATCCAGGCGGTGGTCGCCGACTTGCCGGTGCCGGTGGCGCCGAGGAGCACGACGTCCTTCTCGCCCGCGCGGATGCGCCGCTCGAGGTCGGCGATGGCCGCGGGCTGGTCGCCGCTGGGCTGGAAGGGGCTGACGACCTCGAAGGGCGCCACCGAACGTTCGATCTTGGAAACGGGCCGCATGGATCCACCGTACGACCCGGCACTGACAGGCGGGTGGTGATCGGCCCGGCGGCCGTCCGTCGGGTGTCCCGTCACCAGTCCTGGGAGCGGTGGCCGCCGCGGGGGACGCTCCGGCGCGCGGCGCGTCCGGCGGGGCGGGCGGTCCAGTTGGCGGGCTCGCCGTAGGACGGCACGTGGCGCGGGGCGGGCACCCCGGGGCGGTTCACGCCGCGGGCGTCGGACCGCTGCCAGTCCGGGTCTCCCATCACGAGCAGCGGGTCGAACATGACGACGACGGCGGCGAGGATGAGGAAGACCGCGGGGCCGATCAGCATCGGCAGCAGGAGCGAGGTGGCGGTGTCGCCGGTGCCGCTGCGGGGCTCGGCCCCGTGCAGGTGGACGCTGACCGCGGCCATGGCGGTGTAGTGCATACCACTGACGGCGACGCCCATCACGAGGCTCGCACCGAGACTGGCCAGAAACCCATGCACCGAAGCGGCCGCCCAGAGGGCCGCCGTGGCCGCCACGACGGCGATGACCACGGAGATCGCGACGGTGAGGGTGTCGTACTCGATGCGGCCCTGCAGGCGCATGCCGGCCATGCCGAGGTAGTGCATGGTGGCCACGCCGAGACCGGTGATCGTGCCGCCGGTGACCAGGGTGAGGGCGGTGGCGCCGCGGTAGCCGACGATGAAGATGCCGACACCGACCATGAGGACGGCGACGCCCAGGCTGGCGAAGGTCAGGGGGCGGTCGTAGCTCACGGGGGCCTGCTGGACCGAGAAGCCCATCATCGCGATGAAGTGCATCGTCCAGATGCCGGTGCCGATCGAGGTGGCGCCGAGGGCGAGCCAGCCGGCCTTGAAGCTGTCGCGGTGGCGGAGCGATCTGGTGGTGCACCTCAGCCCGAGGGCGCCGCCGAGGCACGCCATGAGAAAGGCGGCCACCGGCGTGACGAGCCCGTAGCTGAATCCGTCGACCGTGCCCTGCATGAGCGTCTGTCCTCCACCCCTGGTGCCACGTCGTCCGAAAACAGTCGGTACCGCTGGGTAGTACTACCGGGGCGAGATTATGGCGCGCCGGGGGCCCGGCGACCACGTGACCGGGGAATTGCCGTGGGTGAGACCTGAGCGAGACCGGCCCGTGATCTTGGAGGGCGGTGCCCGTGCCGCCGGCGGCCCGCGCCCTTCGGGCCCCCGTTGTCGGTCCCCGGCCGTACCGTGGACCGCATGGAGATCGAAACGGGGCCGGCGGGCGGGGCGGGGAACGCCCCGGCGGAGTGGACGGTCGTGGAGAGCGCCCTCGGGCCGCTCTTCCTCGCCGCCACCGCGCGGGGGCTCGTACGGGTCGAGTTCCACGCCGATCCGGCGCGGCGGGCCCGGATGCTCGGACGGCTGGCCGGACAGCTCGGCGCGGAGCCGGTGGAGCGCGCCTCGGGGCTGCTCGCCGAGCCGCTGCGCCGGCTCGACCGGTACTTCGCGGGCGAGCCCGACGACCTCGTCCTGCCCCTGGACTGGAGCCTGACGACCGGGTTCCACCGGCAGGTGCTGCGCGAGCTGGCGGCGACCGTCCCGTACGGCACGGTCGTGGGATACGGCGAGCTGGCCCGGCGCGTGGGGCAGCCGGGCGCGGCGCAGGCGGTCGGGGCCGCGATGGGCGCCAACCCCCTGCCCGTCGTCGTGCCGTGCCACCGCGTGGTGGAGAGCGACGGCGGGCTCGGCGGTTTCGGCGGCGGCCTGGAGACCAAGCGGCAGCTGCTGGCCCTGGAGGGCGTGCTGCCCGCACCGCTGTTCTGAGCGCGGGCCCGCCCCCGCGCCGCTGAGCCGGTGGCCCGGGGCGTTCCCCTCGGGTGGGACGGCTGGCACACTCACGTAAGTGACCCACACCTCCGATGCCCCTGACTCCACGCTGCCCGGGCACATACCCGTCGCCGAGGGCGAACTGCCGGCCCTGCGCCGCCGCATCCAGGCCGTGCTGATCGGCACCCAGATCCTCGGGGGTCTCGGCATCGCCACCGGCGTCGCCCTCTCCGCCGTCCTGGCCAGGGACGTCAGCGGCTCCGAGGCCCTGTCCGGGCTCGCGTCGACGGCCACCGTGGCCGGCCCCGCCCTGCTCGCCATGCCCCTGGCCTCCCTGATGGCCTCGCGCGGGCGCCGGGCCGGGCTCGTCCTGGCGTACCTCATCGGAGCCGTCGGCGCCGGGGTCGCGGTGCTCGGGGCGGTCGTCGACAGCTTCCCGCTGCTGCTCGTGGGCCTCGTCGGCTTCGGCGCCGGTTCCTCGGCGAACCTGGCGGCCCGCTTCGCCGCCGCCGACCTGGCCGAACCGGACCGCAGGGCGCGGTCCATCTCCACCGTGGTGTGGGCGACGACCATCGGCGCGGTCCTCGGCCCGAACATCGCCGCGCCGGCCGGCAGGAGCGTCGCGGGCCTGGGCATCCCGGCCACGGCGGGCCCGTTCGTCTGGGCCGCCGGGGTCTTCGTCGTCGCGGCCGCCCTGGTGGCGCTGCTGCTGCGCCCGGACCCGCTCCTCACCGCCCGCGCGCTGAGCGGCGCCGGGGCGGGCGAGGCCGCGGAGGGCCGGTCGCTGCGGGCCGGTCTGCGGGCGGTGCGGGAGTCGCCGACGGCCCGCCTCGCCCTGGTCACGGTCGCCGCCTCGCACACCGCGATGGTGTCGATCATGTCGATGACACCGGTGGCACTCACCCACCACGGCGCGGACATCCAGCTGATCGGCCTCGTCATCAGCGGGCACATCGCGGGCATGTACGCCTTCTCCCCGGTGATGGGCTGGCTCTCCGACCGGCTCGGCCGGCTGTCCGTCATCGGGCTCGCGGTCGGGCTCCTCGGCGTCGCGGCCCTCGTCGCGGGCACGGCCGGGCCGAGCCACGGCCGGACCGCCGCGGGCCTCTTCGTCCTCGGCCTCGGCTGGTCGGCGGGGCTCGTCTCCGGTTCGGCGCTGCTCACCGACTCGGTGCCGCAGGCGGCCCGGGCGGCGGTCCAGGGGCTCTCCGACTTCGTCATGAACACCGCGGCCGGTCTCGGCGGGCTCGCGGCCGGCCTGATCGTCTCGCAGGCCGGCTACGGCCCGCTGAACGCGATCGCCGCCTGTCTGCTGCTGCCGATGGCGGCGCTGGCGGTGCGCGGCACGCTCCGCAAGGCCTGACCGGCCGCCCGCCCCCGTCCCCCGGCCCCGTCAGCGCGGCGCGGCCGGGGACGAGGCACCGCTCATCAGGGAGCGCGGGGCACCCGTGCCGTCGGCCGGCACCGACCAGACCGCACCCCCGTAGCCGTACGCGAGGGTGTCGCCGTCCGTCCACAGCGCCTGGTCGTCGATGCCGCGCCGCTCGGCGACGGGGTGCTCACGCCCGGTGCGCAGGTCGTAGACGTAGAGCCGCCACGGCTCGCGCGGCCCGTCGGAGACCCGTTTCTTGAAGGCGATCCGGGTGCCGTCCGGGGAGAGCGACGGACATTCGGTGTTCTCCCGCAGGGCCCGCGCCGACCATGCCGCCATGTCGCCCTGGACGAGGTGGGTGCGGCCGCCCGTCGACACGGTGGCGTAGAAGCGGTTGTCGTCGGCGGCGAAGGTGACGCCCCAGTAGTTGACGTCCGGGGCGTGGTGGCGGCGGCCGCCGAGGGTGAGCGGGATCTGCTCGATGTTCTTCACCAGGTAGCCGGTGCGCAGGTCGAGGATCGACGTGCGGGTCGAGAAGGACGAGCGGGCATAGGAGTCCCCCGTCGCGAACATCGTCCAGGACAGCATCCGGCCCGAGGCCGAGACGCGGGCCCGGCTGGGGATGCCCGGCAGGGACATGCGGCGCAGCTCGCGCAGGTTCCGGTCGAGCACCAGGACGTAGGAGCGGGCCGGCACGCCCGGGCGCCGCTGGAGGCAGAGCGCCGTGGGCCCGGCGGCGTGGAAGCGGTCGCAGGAGGGTCCGCCGGCCACCCGCCCGCCGGGTGCGGACGGGTCCACGCGCGCGACGCGTCCGCTCGCGGTGTCCCGGACGTAGAGCGCCCCGCCGGTGACGGTGAAGCCGGGGGCGGCGGTGCCGGTGGCCTCGGCCCGGCCGGAGGCCGCCCGGAGGGTGTAGGCGGTGGCGCCGCCGCCGAGCAGCAGGAGGGCGAGGACGAGGATGCCCACGCGCGCGCGTGCGGAGAGGGGGGTGACGGTCGGGGCGTTCATGGGGGTCAGTCCTCTCGGAGGGCCGTGGGGGCGGCGGCGGGTGCCGCGGGGGCCTTGGGCAGCAGGCGGGCGGCGGCGCACAGGGCCGCCGCCAGGGCGACGACCGCGGCGACGAGGGCGGTACCGGGTCCGCTCGCCGTCCAGACCGCCCCGAAGGCGACGGCCGCGCCGAGCCGGGCGAGCGCCTGGGCGGTCTGGACGAGGGCGAGGCCGCCGGCCTGGCGGCCTGCGGGGAGGAACGGGCCGGCCAGGGCCATCAGGACGCCGTCGGTGGTGGCGTAGAAGACCCCCAGGAGCAGCAGGACCCCGACGAGGACGGCCCCGTCGGGTCCGGGGGCCAGGAGCAGTCCGTAGGCGAGGAGCAGGGCCCCGTGGCCGTACAGGAGCGGCGCGCGGCGCCCGGTGCGGTCGGCGAGGCGCCCGGCGGGAACGGCGAGCAGCAGGTAGACGGCGGCGGCGCCCAGGGGCAGGAACGGGAACCAGGTCGGGTCGAGGTCGAGCCTCCGCTGGAGCAGCAGGTAGAGGAAGGCGTCGCCGATGGTGGCGGCCCCGAGCAGGCCGGCGCAGACCACGATCCGCCGGTACGAGGGCGCGCGGAGCACGGTGAGGAGCCCTCCCCGCGCGCGGGGAGGCGCGGTGGGGCCGTCGGCCGCGCCGCGGGCCTGCGGGGCGGCCCGCCGTCCGGGGACCACAAGGAGCCACAGCAGGACCCCGAAGGCGCCGACGCAGAAGCTGACGGCGAAGACGCTCTCGTACGCCTCCGCCGTGGCCGACAGCAGGGCGAACGCGGCCAGGGGGCCCAGCAGCGCCCCGGTGGTGTCCATGGCGCGGTGGGTGCCGAAGGCGCGGCCCAGGTCCTCCGGCGGGCTGTGGAGGGTGATGAGGGCGTCGCGCGGGGCGGTGCGCACGCCCTTGCCGAGCCGGTCGGCGGCGAGCGAGGCGGCGATCCAGCCGGTCGCGCCGCCCGCGAGGAGGAGGCCGAGCCGGGAGCAGGCGGAGAGGGCGTAGCCGGCTCCGGCTACCTGCTTGTGGCGGCCGCCGCGGTCCGCGGTGGCGCCGCCGAGGAGCCGGACGAGCGCGGTGGCTCCGGTGGAGAGGCCGTCGAGGAGGCCGAACTGGAGGGGGGAGAGGCCGAGTCCGAGGACCAGGTACAGGGGCAGGACGGCGGTCACCATCTCCGAGGAGACGTCGGTGACCAGGCTGACCGCGCCGAGGGCGAGGACGGTGCCGGGGACGCGCCGCCGGACCCCCGAGGGGGCGGGCGGCGCGTCGCGGCGACCGGTGGTCGCGAGGTACATCAGTGGCAGGTGTAGGTCGGGCCGGAATCCTTCACCTGGTTGTCGGTGCCGACGTACTGCCAGGTGTAGGTGGTGTCGGTGAGGTCCAGCTTGAGCACGCCGTACGTGCCGCTGATCCTCTTCTGGCTGTTCGGCTGGACCGTCTCGATGTCGTAGGGCTCGGCACCGCCCATGCCTCCGACGATCTCGACCATGCCGTCGGCGGTGGCCCGGCCGTTCGGGTCCTGCGGGGCGAACCGCTCGTAGTGGTGGTCGTGTCCGTTGAGGACGAGGTCGGCCTTGGCGCCGTAGAGGATCTGCCAGACGGGCTTGGAGACCGGGTCGTTGCCGTGGCCGCCGGAGGAGTACAGCGGGTGGTGGAAGTAGGCGGCGACGCAGCCCTTGGTGTTGCGCGCGAGGTCGTCCTTCAGCCACTGGATCTGCGCGGGGTCGTCGAAGGAGTTGGAGTCGAGGGCGACGAAGTGCCAGTTGCCCTGGTCGTAGCTGTAGTAGGAGGTGCCCTGCGGGTAGGCGATCGCCCCGAAGTACGACTTGTAGCCGGCGAGCGGTCCCGCCGGGTCGTAGGTCTCGTGGTTGCCGGGGACGGGCCGGGTCTTCGCCTTGAAGGCGCCCCAGCTCTTGTCGTAGTAGGCGCGGAAATCGGAGAGCAGGGCGTCGTCGTACTGGTTGTCGCCCATCGTCAGGTAGAAGGACGGCGCGATGCGCTGGGCCAGGGCCGCGGTCTTGGGGTGGGCGCAGGAGCTGCTGGAGGCGGTGCACTGGGCGGCGATGTCGCCGGCCGCGACGACGGTGAAGGCGCCGCCGGGCGGGGGCGTGGTGGAGGTGGTGCCGTAGACCTCGGCCGTGAAGAGCGAGTAGCCGTACGAGGTGCCGCGGGCGGTCCCGTACACGCGCAGGTAGCGACCGGTGCCGGTGAGGCCGGTCCAGTCGTCGGTGCCGCCGTTGCCCGCGGTCTCGGTGGCGAGGCGGGTCCAGGTGGTGTTGTCGGCGGAGATCTCGACGCGGTAGGCCTTGGCGTAGGCCGCCTCCCAGACGAGCTTGACGCGGGAGACCGTCGACGAGGGGCCGAGGTCGACCTTGATCCACTGGGGGTCGACGCCCTCGGTGCTGGCCCAGCGGGTGGTGGAGACGCCGTCGAAGGCCTTCTCCGGTCCGAAGGTGGAGTCCTCGACGGAGGAGGAGGTGGCGGGCCTGCCCTGGGAGATGAGGACGTCGGCGGCCGCGCCGGCCCGGTCGGGCAGGGCGAGGAGGAGGCCGCCGACGAGCAGCAGGACGGCGGTGAGGACGAGGGGCAGACGGCGGGTGGTGGTGCCGTGCGGTGGGGCGGAGGCGTTCAGGCGCATACCTGGGCTCCCTGACCTGAGGGGTGGCGAGAGCTGGACACCGGTGCGGTGCACCACGGTCCGCCGCGCTGGCCGGGCGCCCGTGCCGCGGGGGGACGCGGGCACGGGCGGCCGGCCGGTGGCGATTCGGGCGCCACGCGGTGGGGTGGTGCTCGGCGGCCGGGTCAGAGCTCTCGCTGAGCGCGTCACGCCCCGGGATCGGGCGCCGCGCCAAGCCGCCGCCGGGGATGCTAGCGGATAGGAAGGTTTCCTACCAGACTCTTGAACTCCCCGGCGCCCCCCGGGACTTCAGAGACTGATGTGGTACGCCTTGCGGAGGGTCTCGTGCACCGTCCAGGTCGTGCGGTCGCCCTCGCGGAGCACGCACGCGTCGCCCGGCCCGATCTCCAGCGTCTCGCCGCCCTCGACGGCGACCGTCGCGCGGCCGGAGACCACCACGAAGAGCTCGTTGGCCTCGGTGTCGGTGACGACGCCGGGGGTGATCTGCCAGATGCCGCGCAGCTGCTTGCCGTCGGCCGACTCCCACAGCACCCTGCCCGTCACCTCGGGCGTGCCGGAGACGATCTGGCCGGGGTCGAGCGGCTCCGCTTCGAGCTCGGCGTCGGGGATGTGGACGGCGAAGGAGGGCAGGTCATGAGTCGTCATGGCCGGTGACTGTAGCGGGGCCGCGCGGCCTCCGACCGGCCGGGAGCCCCTGGAGGAATCCCCTCCGCTTCGCCTCCCACCAGGCACGACGTCCCCGACCGGCGACGGCGACGAAATCCGAACCACCCCTCCGGCGCGGCCTCCGAAGGGCCCCGCGGGCCTCCCCCGCGGCCGGCGCCGGCGCCGCGTGACGGATTCCGCGGCCGGTCCCGCCGCCGTGGCGTGAGGTCGCCGACGAGGTTTGCGGGGCCCGCGGCCGCGCCAAGGAATGGGACATGTCCACACAGGTGTCCGAAGAGGTACGGGAGGCGCTCCACGAGGGCCGGCCCGTCGTCGCGCTGGAATCGACGATCATCGCCCACGGCCTGCCGCGCCCGCGCAACCTCGCCGTCGCGGTGGAGCTGGAGGAGCTGGTGCGGGCCGGCGGCGCCGTCCCGGCCACCGTCGCGGTGGTCGACGGCACCGCGCGAGTGGGCCTCGACCCGACGGCCCTGACCCGGATCGCCGAGGATCCCGCCGTCCGGAAGCTGGGCCACCGCGACCTGGCCCCGGCCCTGGCGACCGGCGTCACGGGCGCCACCACGGTGTCGGCGACGGCGTGGCTGGCACACGCCGCCGGGATCCGGGTCTTCGCGACCGGCGGCCTCGGCGGAGTGCACCGCGGATGGAGCGAGACCCAGGACGAGTCCGCCGACCTGCGCCTCCTCGCCCGGGTCGGGATCACCGTCGTGTGCGCCGGGGTCAAGTCCATCCTCGACGTGCCCGCGACGCTCCAGCGGCTGGAGACCCTCGGGGTGACGGTCGTCGGCTACGGCACGCGGTACTTCCCCGGCTTCTACCTCTCCTCCTCCGGCGAGCCCGTCGACTGGACCCTGCACACCCCCGGCGAGGTGGCCCGCGTCCTCCGCGCGCAGGACGCGCTCGGCGGCCCCACGGCCGCGCTCGTCGTCGCCAACCCCGTCCCTCAGGCGGACCAGCTGGACCCCGCCCTGCACGACCGGGTCCTGACCCAGGCCCTCACGGCGGCGGGCGAGAAGGGGATCACCGGCCAGGCCGTCACGCCGTTCCTGCTGGAGTACCTCACCGCGCACACCGACGGGGCCTCCCTGGAGGCCAACCTCGCGGCCGTCCGGGGCAACGTGCGGCTGGCGGCGGCCGTCGCGGCGGCGTACGGGGAGCAGCGCGGCACGGCGGCGCCCGGGGGCGGCCCGGCCGCCGGCACCTCGCTCGGCGGCGGTGCGCGCGGCGGCGCCTTGGGCGGCACGGGGGCGCACGGCCCCGCCGGTCGGTGACGCCCCTGGCGGACGCGCCGCCGCCGCACCCGGCCGCGGGACCGTCCGGCGGCGCGCTGCTCGTCGTCGGCGACGTGGTCACCGACGTGGTCGCCCGGCACCGCACCCCACTCGCGCCCGCCACGGACACCGCGGCCGAGATCCGCACCCTGCCGGGCGGCGCCGGGGCCAACGCGGCCTGCTGGGCGGCGCGTTCCGGCCGGGACGACGTACGGCTGCTCGGCCGGGTGGGGACGGACGCGGCCGCCTGGCACGAGCGGGCGCTGCGGCGGGCCGGGGTGCGCCCCCTGCTCGTGCCGGACCCGGACACCGCGACGGCCACGGTCATCGCGCTCGTGGACTCCTCCGCCGAGCGCACCTTCCTCACCGACAGCGGCGCCGCGCTGCGCCTGTCCCCCGCCGACTGGTCCGCCGACCTGCTCGACGGCGTGGCCCGACTGCACCTCTCGGGCTACCTGTTCTTCGCCGACCCGAGCCGCGAGACGGCCCGGCGGGCCCTGCGCGACGCCCGGCGGGCCGGCGTCCCGGTCAGCGTCGACCCGGCCTCGTCGGGGTTCCTCGACCGGCTGGGCGCGGACCGGTTCCTGGCCGCGACGGAAGGCGCGGAGATCCTGCTGCCCAACGCCGACGAGGCCCGCTCCCTCACCGGCGTCGCCGAACCCGCCCAGGCCGCGGCGGAGTTGAGCCGGAACTTCCCGCTGGTGGTGGTCACCCTGGGAGCGGCGGGCGCCCTGCTCGCCGAGGACGGCTCGGTCTCCGTCCGGGTGGCGGCCCCGCCGGTGCCCGCGGCTCGGCGCGTCGACTCGACGGGGGCGGGCGACGCGTTCACCGGGGCCTTCCTGGCGGCCCTGCTCGCCGGCGCGGACCCGGCACGGGCCGCCGGGGCCGGCTGCCGCGCGGGCGCGGAGGCGGTGACGTGCGTGGGCGGCAGACCCCCCGCGGCCGGACCGTTCCATGCCCCGCCGTAGGCGCGCCGGCGCCTCAGTCCGCGGCGCCGTCCCGGTCGAGGCCCGTCCAGGCCGGATGGCGCGGGTCGTCGGCGCGGACGACGGCGTCGGCGGTGCCGGCCGGGTCGACCTCCGCCTCGTAGCGGGCGAAGGCGGGGAGGGTCCAGGACTCCTCGGTGCGCCGGGCCAGCGCGGCGGGCGACAGCCGCAGGTGGACGGTGAGGTCGAACGGGAACCAGTGGCCGAGGAGGAACGGCCCGTGCACGACGAGCACCCCGCCGGGCGGCAGCGTGACGTACGGGCTGCGCGTCGCCCGGTCCTTGACGGGGTCCCACAGGTCGGGCAGGACGCGTCCGGTGCCGCCGGGTTCGAGCGGGCCGAACACCTCGCGCCACAGGGCCCCGGTGTCGGTCCAGCCGCCGTAGTACGCGTCGGGGTCCTGCTTGCCGTACTCGTACCGGAGGGACGCCGGCCGCAGGAACCCGCCGGTCCCGGCGACGTGGACGGAGCGCCCGCGCGCCCGCAGCGCCTCGGCGAGCAGCCCCGCGAGCTCGTCCCCGGGCGCGGCGGGCGGCCCGTCGACGCCGACCTTGAGCCACGGGCCGCCGTCGGCGGGGGCGGCCCCGTCGACGTGGTCCGCGAGGGCCTCGGCCAGCCGGTCCCAGGTGATCGCCTCGTATCGCATCCCGCTCATCCTGCCCGCCGCTCCATGTCTCCGCTTGACCTTGTCACTGGCGTCACTGTTCGACCATCCCACCCATGGACACCACCACACCCACCAGGGTCGTCGTCGTCACCGGCGCGGGCACCGGCATCGGCCGGGCCACCGCGCGCGCCTTCGCCGGACAGGGCGCGACCGTCGTCGCCGTCGGCCGCCGCGAGGAACCACTGCGCGAGGCCGCCGGGGGACACGCCGGGATCCACCCGTTCGTCGCCGACATCACCGCGGACGGGACCCCCGAGCGGATCGTGCGGGCGGCGCTCGCCTCCCACGGGCGCCTGGACGTCCTGGTCAACAACGCCGGGATCTCCGCCGGCGGCCCGCTCGGCACCCTCGACCGCTCCGTCGTGACCCCGCTCCTGGAGACCAACCTCGTCGCCCCCGTCCTGCTCACCCAGGCCGCCGTCCCCGCGCTGAGGGCCTCCCGGGGCGTGGTCGTGAACGTCTCGACGACCGTCGGGCAGCGCGGCTGGCCCGCCAACTCCCTCTACCCGGCGACCAAGAGCGCCCTGGAGACGCTGACCCGCTGCTGGGCGGTGGAGCTCGCCCCGGACGGCGTGCGGGTGGTGGCGGTCGCCCCCGGCGCGATCGAGACCCCGATCGCGGACCACGCCGGGCTCTCCCCCGAGCGGCGGCGGGCGCTGCGGGCCTGGCAGGTCGCGCACACGCCGCTGGGCCGGGTCGGCAGGCCCGGGGAGGTCGCCTGGGCGATCACCGCGCTCGCCGCCCCCGACGCGTCCTTCCTGACGGGCACCGTGCTGCCCGTCGACGGGGGCGCGCTGGTCGCGTGATACGACTGCGCGAGGAGGTGGCGTCCTTGCGCATCGGTGAACTGGCCCGGCGGACCGGGGTGTCGGCCCGCGCGCTGCGGCACTACGAGGCGGCGGGGCTGATCGCTTCGGAGCGCGCGGCCAACGGCTACCGGGTGTACGGGGAGGGTGCCGCGGCGCGGGTCGCGAACATCCGGTACCTGCTCGACGCCGGGCTCACCCTGGACGACGTGTCGGCGTTCCGCTCGTGTCTCGACGGGGACGTCTCCGCCGCCCCGCCGTCCGCCCGCGGGCTGGAGATCGCCCGTGACCGGCTCGCCGTCCTCGACGCGCGGATCGCGGCCCAGACCGCGGCCCGCGACCGCCTCGCGGAGGCCCTGGCCTCGGCGCCCGCCCCGGCTTCCCCCCGCGCCTGAGGCGGACCCGCCACGGACCGCCCTCGCGGTCAGCCGACGGCCCGCGCGGTCCGGTCGAGGGCGGCGCGTCCCGTCTCCACCGCCTCGGCCAGGGTGAGTTCACCGCCGGCGAGGGCCCGGCAGGTCGCGGCGTCGGTGCGCAGCCGGACGTCGGGCAGCTCGCCGCCCCCCTCGCCGTAGACGCCGTCGCCGTACGCGGCGCCGCCGTCGGCCCCGATCCGGACGTGGAACTCGCCTTCGTCCAGGGTCACCTGGACGACCCCTTCGCCCAGCCCGGCGAGCGCGCCGAGGAGCGGGACGGCGTACCAGTGGGCGCGGACGGCGTCGGTGGGACGCGGTTCGCCCAGCTCGGGGGTTCCCCAGGCGGCGAGGGCGCGCAGGACGGGCAGCAGGTCGCGGCCGCGGGGGGTGAGTTCGTAGACGGACGACGAGGCGGGCGGCGGGAGCCGGCGCCGGGTGACGAGGTCGGCGCCCTCCATGTCCTTGAGCCGGCCGGCGAGCATGTCGGTGCTGACGCCGGGCAGATCGGCGTGGAGGTCGGTGTAGCGGCGCGGCCCGGCGAGGAGTTCGCGGACGACGAGCAGGGTCCAGCGGTCGCCGACGAGGTCGAGGGCGCGCGCGGCGGCGCAGTGCTGGTCGTAGCTGCGGCGGCGTGGCTGACGTGGCATGCGACGCAGTCTAGACATGTTGTTGGACTTTCCAAGCTCGAACTTGGTAAAACCAAGCATCACTGATTCCGGGGACCTGGGGAGGTCGGACATGGAGTTCCGGCAGTCGAGCAAGCTGAACGAGGTCTGCTACGAGATCCGCGGCCCGGTGATCGAGCACGCCAACGCGCTGGAGGAGGCGGGCCACAGCGTCCTGCGCCTCAACACCGGCAACCCGGCGCTCTTCGGCTTCGAGGCGCCCGAGGAGATCGTCCAGGACATGATCCGGATGCTCCCCCGCGCCCACGGCTACACCGACTCGCGGGGCATCCTCTCCGCCCGCCGCGCCGTCGCCCAGCGCTACCAGGCCATGGGCGTGCCCGAGGTCGACGTCGACGACGTGTTCCTCGGCAACGGGGTGTCGGAACTCGTCTCCATGGCCGTTCAGGCCCTCCTGGACGACGGCGACGAGATCCTCGTCCCCGCCCCCGACTTCCCCCTCTGGACCGCGGCCACCACGCTCGCCGGCGGCACGGCGGTGCACTACCTCTGCGACGAGTCGGCCGAGTGGTACCCGGACCTCGACGACATGGCGTCGAAGATCACCGACCGGACCCGCGCCGTCGTCATCATCAACCCCAACAACCCCACCGGCGCGGTCTATCCGAAGGAGATCGTCGAGGGCATCCTCGACCTCGCCCGGCGCCACGGGCTCATGGTGTTCGCCGACGAGATCTACGACCGGATCGTGTACGACGAGGCCGTCCACTACCCGGCCGCCTCCCTCGCCCCCGACCTGGTCGTCCTGACCTTCGGCGGACTCTCCAAGACCTACCGGGTGGCGGGGTTCCGCTCCGGCTGGCTCGTCGTCAGCGGCCCCAAGCAGCACGCCCGGAGCTATCTGGAGGGCCTCACCATGCTGGCCTCCATGCGGCTCTGCCCCAACGCCCCCGCCCAGTACGCCATCCAGGCCGCACTCGGCGGCCGGCAGTCGATCGACGAGCTGACCGCCCCGGGCGGCCGGCTGCGCGAACAGCGCGACCGGGCCTGGGAGAAGCTCAACGAGATCCCCGGCGTCTCCTGCGTGAAGCCCAAGGGCGCCCTGTACGCCTTCCCGCGCCTCGACCCCGCCGTGCACAAGATCCACGACGACGAGAAGTTCGTCCTCGACCTGCTCCTGCGGGAGAAGATCCAGGTCGTCCAGGGCACCGGCTTCAACTGGCCCCGCCCGGACCACTTCCGCATCCTCACCCTGCCGTACGCCGACGACCTGGACGCCGCCATCAGCCGCATCGGCCGCTTCCTCAGCAGCTACCGCCAGTGACGCACCACCCCCGCGACGGTGACGCGCCGCCCTCCCGGCTGCCATGATCTGAGCATCGAGGGATCTTCGGACCCGGCGGACACTGCGGCCGGGAGGAACGGGAGGGACGGCCGGTCATGGATGCGGCGCTGATAGCCGTGGCGGGAACCCTGCTGGGTGCCTTCTTCACCCACTGGTTCCAGGGGCGGGCCACCGAGCGCACGGCCGCGCTCGCCCGCACCGAACAGCTCCGCCAGGAGCGGATCTCGACCTACAGCGCCTTCGCCGGCGCGGTCGTCGACTACCGGCACAGCCAGAACGACCGCTGGTTCCGGGCCGTCCAACGGCCCGGCTCGGAGGAGGCGGAGGAGTCCCGGCACGCCTCCTACCGGCAGCGCACCGCCGCCCGGCAGGCCCTCTTCCGCGTCCAGCTCGTCTGCGACGACCCGGAGGTCCGCCGACTGGCCGAGGCGGCCTTCGTGGACTCCCACTGCATGCACGAGGCGGTCGACGAGGCGGACCGCGCCCGCCGCTCGGAGCAGGCGAAGGAAGCGCTCGCCACGTTCATCTCCGCCGCGGCGCCCGGCGTCCGCTGACACCCGGCCGAAGGGAGGTGCGGACGTGGACCTCGTCGCACCCGTCGTCGTCGAACCGCTGAAGCGGCGCCGCTGCTCGGAATGCCACCAGGGCCCCCTGGAGCGGATGATCGTCGAGTTCAACGCCCCGGTCTGCCTGGACTGCGCCGACCTCGGACACCTGGTCTTCCTCCGTCGCGGCGACACCGCGCTCACCCGGCGCGCCCGCGAGCACAGCGACCTGTGGGCCGTGGTCGTCCGCCACAACCGGCGCCGCACGCGGTACGAACGCCAGGGCCTGCTCGTCGAGGAGGCGGCCCTCGCCCGGGCGGAACGCGCCTGCCTGGCGGACGCCGAGGCGCGGGCCAGACGGCGGGCCCGGGACGCGGTGCGGCGCGCGGCGCTCGACGCCGGCGTCACCGCGCTCCTCCGGGCGGAGATCCAGCGGCTCTTCCCGTCCTGCCCGGACGAACGGGTGGACGAGATCGCCGTCCACGCGTCGGCGAAGGGCAGCGGACGGGTGGGGCGCACGGCGGCCGGCCGCGCCCTCGACCGCGGGGCCGTCACCGCCGCGGTGCGCGCCTCCGTCCGGCACGTCGACACCCCGTACGACACCCTCCTGATGCAGGGGGTCCCCCGGCACCAGGCCCGGACGAGGGTCGCACCGGCCATCGAGGCGGTGCTCCGGGCCTGGCGGCACGGCGGAGGGGAAGCGTACGGCCGGCGGCACGGCTGACGGCTCGGGCGTCAGCGCGCGGCGGCCGGCCCGCCGGGAACGGACCCT
The DNA here is from genome assembly GCF_055584185.1 of Streptomyces sp. NPDC104202. Lineage (NCBI taxonomy): Bacteria > Bacillati > Actinomycetota > Actinomycetes > Kitasatosporales > Streptomycetaceae > Streptomyces > Streptomyces sp. NPDC104202. The sequence continues at coordinate 43,541 of NZ_JBVJMN010000030.1, forward strand.
CAGGCCCCGTCCCCGGCGCGACGCGCCCGGCGGTACAGCAGGGCGCCACCGAGGAGCAGCGCGGCACTCGCGGGCGCGGCGTACCCGATGGCGTCCGAGCCGGTGGAGGCCAGCGCGGCCGTGCTCGTCTCGCCCTGCGGCGCGGGGGCCGGGGCCTCGGTCTCGGCCTGCGGCACCGGCACGTTCTTGACGGGGGTCTGCGGGCGCGGCGTCGGGACCTCGACCGGCTGCTCCGGCTTGCCGGGGCCGTTGACCGAGGTGTTGCCGAAGACCGGGTTGCCCACGCCGACGACGTTGACCGAGTTGCCGCTGAGGTTCACGGGGAGGTCGACGGGCAGCTGGAGGCCGTTCCCGGAGAGCACGCCCGGGGACCCGGCCGCCTCGGTCTCGGCATGCGACCCGCCGCCGTTGGAGGAGCCGGCCCCGCCGCCGTGCGAGCCGCCGGCCTGCTCACCGCCGCGCGGGGTGCCGGGCTCGTCCTTGTGGACACGGCCGCCACCCTGCTCCGCGCCGTGACCACCGGGCTGGGCGGAGCGGTTGGCACAGCTGTTGCCGAAGGCCGGGTTGAGCAGCCCGACGACGTTGACCGTGTTCCCGCAGGCGTTGACCGGCACGTGCACCGGCAGCTGAACCGCGTTGCCGGAGCCGACTCCCGGCGAGCCGACCGCAGCGCCCTGTGCGCCGGAGTCGGCGTGCGCGGCGCCCGCCGAGAGCGCGAGCGCCCCACCCGTGACCAACAGTGTGGCCAGACCACTTCGGCGAATCTGCCTCATGGCTTCCTGCCTTCCGGAGGTGTACACGGGCGTGTGCCCGTACCGGAATCAACGCGACAAACGGGTGTGCCGGATCCGCCCGTTGACGGGTTTCACTCCATCGAGTGGGACATCGTTCGAGTGTCGGATCATCGCCCCAGCAGGTCGGTGAGAGCTCCCACCGGGTCGGGGTCAGGGGCTCCGCGGGGCCACCAGTCCTCGCGGCCGGCGTCCGACTCGTAGCCGTACCAGAGGCCGTCCCGGCCGAGCCGGAGCTGCAGGGACTCGGTGGAGAGCCGGTTGCGCCAGGGACGGAAGGCGGGGAAGTCGGCGGCGAGCAGCGCCGGTCGGGCGCGGTCGAACGGACCGGCCGGCGGGTCCCAGGGCTCTTCGAGGACCACGAGGCCCGCGGCTCCGCCCTGCCGCCAGGCGGCGACGGCTCGCGCCAGGTCGGTGGGGGTACGGTCCAGCGCGTCCGCCAGGTCGCGGTAGAGCGCCCGGGTCGAGGCGGTCAGCCCGGAACCGGGGTGCGCGGCGGCCAGCCGGACCGCGTCCTGCCAGGGGGTGAGCGCGGCCACCGGGTCGTGGCCGGTGGCGAGGAAGCCGTGGGCGCGGGCGGCGGCCTCGGTGGCGAGGAGTTCGAGGGCGAGCGGATCGGGTGCGTGGGGGTCCGGCGGGAAGACGGCGGGCCGCCCCGGCCGGTCCGGGACGGGCAGCTCGGGCGGCAGCGGCGGCAGCCATGCCCTGTCGGCCGGGGGGAACGCGGTGCGGGCGAGGACCGTCGGCATCGGCGGCGCGGCGGCGGAGGTCTCGGCGGCCGACAGCGCCGCGTTGCGCCGGGTGAGCTCGGCGAGGAGCTCCTGCTCGCCGCGGCCGCGCATCAGGAAGAGGACGAAGGGGTCCTCGTCGAGGAGCCGGGCGGCCTGGTAGCAGAGGGCGGCGGCGTGCTTGCAGGGGTAGCCGTCGTCGGGGCAGGAACAGTCGGGGACGAGGTCGCCCGGCGCCGGCAGCAGTCCGGTGACCGCCTCCAGGGCGTGCGGCACGTCCTTGTCGAGGAGGGCCGCGATGTGGTCGGGGCGGGCGGCGGCCCTGTCGAGGAACCGCTCCCAGCCGTCGTCCCCGAGCGTCCGCATCCGGATCTCGGTGCGGTACGGGCGGGGCCGGGTGCCGTGGACGTAGGCGACGACCCGGCCGGGGCTGACCGTGATCGCGTCGACGTGCCCGCGCCCGGCGTACGCCTTGCCGCGGGCGAGCCGGGCCGGGTCGAGCGCGGTGTCCTCCAGGGCGTCCACCCAGGCGTTTCCCCACCAGGTCGCGGCGAACCGGCCGTCGGGCGCCTCCCGAGGCGCGACCGGCGGGAAGCTGCGACGGCGGTCGTCGTGACGGGGGGCGGCTCCGCGCGCGCCCCTGGCGTGGTTCACGCGGGCCTCCTCAGGGACACCAGGTCGGCCAGTTCGCGGTCCGTGAGTTCGGTCAGGGCCGCCTCGCCGGAGCCGAGGACGGCGTCCGCGAGGGCCTGCTTGGCGCGCAGCATCTCGGCGATGCCGTCCTCGACCGTGCCCTCGGCGACGAGCCGGTGCACCTGCACCGGCTGGGTCTGCCCGATGCGGTAGGCCCGGTCGGTCGCCTGCTCCTCGACGGCGGGGTTCCACCAGCGGTCGTAGTGCACGACGTGGCCGGCCCGGGTGAGGTTGAGGCCGGTGCCCGCCGCCTTGAGGGAGAGCAGGAAGACGGGGACCTCGCCGGCCTGGAAGCGGTCGACCATCCGCTCCCGCTCGGCCACCGGCGTTCCGCCGTGGAGGAGTTGGGCCGGGATGCCGCGCGCGGCCAGGTGGTCGGCAAGAAGCCGCGCCATCGACACGTACTGGGTGAAGACGAGCACGGAGCCGTCCTCGGCGAGGATCGTGTCGAGGAGTTCGTCGAGGAGGGCGAGCTTCCCCGAGCGGCCGGCGAGGCGGGCGGTGCCGGTGCCGCGCGGAGCCTGCTCCTTGAGGTACTGGGCGGGGTGGTTGCAGATCTGCTTGAGGGAGGTCAGCAGCTTCATGACCAGGCCCCGGCGGGCCATGCCCTCGGCCTCCTCGATCTGCGCCATGGTCTCGCGGACCACCGCCTCGTACAGCGAGGCCTGTTCCCGGGTGAGGGCGACCGGGTGGTCGGACTCCGTCTTGGGCGGCAGCTCGGGCACGATGCCGGGGTCCGACTTGCGCCGGCGCAGCAGGAAGGGCCGCACGAGCCGGGCGAGCCGCTCCACGGCCTCCTGGTGCTCGATCTCCTCGTGGTTCTCGACGGCCCTGGCGTGGCGGGCGCGGAACGCCTTGAGGGGACCGAGCAGTCCGGGGGTGGTCCAGTCGAGGAGCGCCCACAGCTCGGAGAGGTTGTTCTCCACGGGGGTGCCGGTCAGGGCGACCCGCGCGGGGGCGGGGATCTCGCGCAGCGCCCTGGCCGTCGCGGAGAACGGGTTCTTGACGTGCTGCGCCTCGTCGGCGACGACCATCCCCCACTCCCGCCCCGACAGTTCGGCCGCGCTGGTGCGCAGCGTGCCGTAGGTGGTGAGGACGAAGCCGCCCTCGGTGCCGGTCAGGTCGCGCTCCGTCCCGTGGAACCTGCGGACGGGCACGTCGGGGGCGAACTTCCTCACCTCCCGCTGCCAGTTGCCCAGGAGGGACGCCGGGCAGACGACGAGGGTGGGGGCGCGGCGGGCGCGGCGCAGGTGGAGGGCGATGAGCGTGACGGTCTTGCCGAGGCCCATGTCGTCGGCGAGGCAGCCGCCGAGTCCGAGGGAGGTCATCAGGTCCAGCCAGGCGAGGCCGCGCAGCTGGTAGTCGCGCAGGGTGGCAGTGAGGCCGGACGGGGCCTGCACGTCCTCGGGTCCGGACAGGAGCCGGTCGCGCAAGGCGGCGAGCGCCCCGACGGGGACGGCGGGCACCGTCTCGCCGTCCACCTCGGCGGTGCCGGTGAGGGCGGCGGAGAGGGCGTCGACCGGTGAGAGGAGGCCCAGTTCCCGCTTGCGCGCCTTGCGGACGAGGGCGGGGTCGATGACGACCCACTGGTCGCGCAGGCGCACGATGGGCCGGTGGGACTCGGCCAGGAGGTCCATCTCGCGCTCGGTCAGCGGGTCGCCGTCGAGGGCGAGCTGCCAGTTGAACCGCAGCAGCTCCTCGCTGTCGAAGAAGGAGGTGCCGTCCGTCGCGGAGCCGGGCGCCGCGAGCGCGGGCCTGACGACGGCGGAGGCGCTGAGGGAACGGGCGAGTTCGCGCGGCCAGTGGACGGCGACCCCCGCGTCGGCGAGCCGGGCGGCGGCGGGTCCGAGGAGTTCGTACAGCTCGTTCTCCGTGACGGCGAGGACGTCGGGCACGTCCCGCTCCAGGAGCCGGGTGAGCGGCGGCCAGACGCGGGCCGCGCGGCGCAGCGCCAGGACGGCGTCGACGCGGGCCCGGGGGCCGAACACGTCGCCCTCGCCCGCCCACAGGTCCGTGGCGTCGATGACGAGGGTCGGGTCGGCGAGGCTGTGGATCTGGAGGACCGCGGCGGCGGCGTGGCGCTCGTCGCCGTCCCCGTCCCGGTCGATGTCGAAGAGCTCGTACCCCGAGAGGTCCAGGCGGAGCGAGACCCGCACGCCCGCGTCCATCCCGGCCGCGGCCTCGGCAGCCCAGGCACGCGCGCGGGGCAGGTGCTGGGGCGCGCGGGCCGCGAACGGCGCCCCGACCGCGTGGGCGGCGGCGGGGCTGCGGGGCAGGGTGTCCGCGACCGCGTCGAGGAAGGCCCGAACGAGGGCCTCGGGCTCGGGCAGCCGCAGCGCGCCGCGCCCGGGCACGGGCACCGCGTACGCCTCGTAGGGCAGGGCGGCGGCGACGGCCCGCAGATGGGCGATGTCGTCCGCGTCCAGGGGCCCGGCCCGCCAGGCGTCCAGGTCGTCCGCGGTGAGGCCGGGCAGCAGCCGTCCGCGGGCGGTCAGGTGCAGGGCGTGCAGGGCGGCGGCGCCCCAGCCGGCGGTGGCGGGGTGCGCCGCGGGGTGGTGGCGGGCCGCGACGAGGTGGGGCAGAGCGGTCTCCACCGGGAGGGTGACCGCGGGCACGGCACGCCCCCGGGCCCCGCTGCCGTGCCGCCGGGCGACGGTCAGCTCGACCCGCTCCGCGCCGCTCCCCTGGGGCTCCGGCAGCGGCCCGCCGTCCGGCGCCCAGAAGGCGACCCGCCCCTCCCGGGGTAGGGCGGCCGGCAGGAAGACGGCGGCGCTGGTCGCCCAGGTGTGTGTCACGGCTCTGCCCTCCTCCCCCCGCGACGCGGATCCGACTGGACTCCCGACCTTACGGGTGGGGTCTGACAACGGCCGCCAGGCCGTTCCCCCGGGCGGCCCAGCAGCGGATGACAGGGGGTTCCGCGGGCGGCAGGGTGGCCTTGACCGGGGTCGGCCCGAGGTGTCCGCGTCCACGCGGATCCGCGGCTCCTCCGCCCGCCCCGGTCGACCCGTCCCCGCCCGAGCCGACCCGACAGAAGCCGGTCCGAACCGGCCCGCAGACCCGCCACGACGGACCCGACGCCCGGACCCGCCGTCCGGAGCCCTCACGACAGACCCGTCACGACAGACCCGTCACGACAGAAGAGGAACCGCCATGTCCGTTCGCCGGCGTCTCACGACCGCCACCGGGGCCGTGCTGCTCACTCTCGCCGTCGCCGGCTGCTCGGGCCTCGGCCGCTCGGCCGTGGGCACCCTCGAGTACGAGACGGAACGGGACGTGCTGGTGAAGATCACCAGCCCGTCGGTCAACGGCTGCCACCGGCTGGCGCCTGCGGGGGTGCGCAGGATCGAGAACAACACCCTGAACGACATCGTGCTCTACCGCACCCGCGACTGCCAGGGCCCCATGCCCACGTACCTGCCCACCACCCTGGGCGACGAGATCGCGCCGGGCACCCTGCCGTGGCGCAGCTACACCGTCGTCCACTAGGCCGTCTCCGGGGAACGGGTCGTTCCCGGGGAACGGGTCGTCGCCGTAAGGGCGGGCGCCCCGTTCCCTTTCCCCTGATCCGGGTACATGCTGGGGGTATCCCTCGGGAATCCGGACGGGTGACGTGTCATGCGGAGTGGCAACGAGCCGGCGACCGCGCGCAGCGCCTTGCGGCTGCGGTTCTGGCTGAGCGTGTGGGGGCTGCTGTGGGCCGCCTTCGGCACGACCGTGTTCGCCCTGCTGGACCGCCCCGGCTGGGCCGCGGCCTGTGGCGTGCTGTTCGTGGTGGTCGCGGTCGACCTGACGATGGTGGCGCGCCATCTCCACCAGGGCGCGCACTGGCAGCCGGGCCGGAACATCCCGCCGTACGAACCCGATCACGGCACACCGAAGCGCTGAGCCGTGCTGTGCTCGCGGCCCGTCGCCTCTCGGCGCGAACGGGTCAGTTCCTGGTGTCGAACCCCGCGGCCTGGAGGTACTCGGGCTTGGGGTCGAGGGCGGCGGCGAGGCGGAAGTGCCGGGTGGCCTGGGCGGTCTGTCCGGAGCGCTCGAAGGTGCGGGCCAGGGCGAAGTGGGCGAACGCGTTGTCCGGCTCGCGCTCCAGGACCAGCTCGAACTCCAGCTGGGCCGGCCGGAGCTGGGCGGCCGCGAAGAACGCCCGGGCGCGCAGCAGGCGCGCCGCCGTGTTCTCGGGATGGGCGGCGATCACCGAGTCCAGCAGCTTGACGGCACCGCGCGGATCCCGCGCGGCCAGGAGGTGCTCGGCGGCGCGGAAGTCGATGACGTGCGTTTCCGGGTTCCTGTCGGCCACGATGGCATCCTTCCCCTCGTCCGGTGGTTGAACACCGGACACGGTGACCGCATTCCGCCCGGGCCGCGCCTAACCGTCCTGGGCGGGGGCCGCCGCGCGGCGCTCCAGCTCGTCCCAGACCCTGCGGACCTGCGGTTCCAGGGCGTCGAGCGGCCCGTCGTTGTCGATCACGAGGTCGGCGACGGCCAGGCGGTTCTCCCGGGTGGCCTGGGCGGCCATCCGGGCCCTGGCCTCGGGCTCGGCCATGCCCCGGAGCCGTACCAGCCGGTCCAGCTGGGTGCCGGGCGCCGCGTCGACGACCACGACCAGGTCGTAGAGGGGGGCGAGGCCGTTCTCGGTGAGCAGGGGGACGTCGTGGACGACGACGTCGCCGGTTGCGGCCCGGCTCTCCAGCTCGGCCGACCGGGCCCCGACGAGAGGGTGGACGATCGCGTTGAGGGCGGCGAGCCGGTCGGGGTCGGCGAACACGATGGACCCGAGCTTGGGCCGGTCGAGCGTGCCCTCCGCGGTCAGGACGCCGTCCCCGAAGGTCTCCACGACGGCAGCGAGGCCCGGGGTGCCGGGTTCGACGACCTCGCGGGCGATCCGGTCCGCGTCGATCAGCACGGCTCCGTACGAGACGAGCAGCCGCGACACTTCGCTCTTGCCGGCGCCGATCCCGCCGGTCAGGCCCACCTTCAGCATGAGCGGCAGCTTAGGGCCTGCCTCCGCGGGGCTATGCGTCGCCCTCCCGCTCGGCGAGGAAGCGTTCGAACTCGCGGCCCAGCTCGTCGGCGGACGGCAGGTCGACCGGCTCGGCGACCAGGCTGCCCCGGGTCTCGGCGCCGGCCACCGCGTCGTACTGGTGCTCAAGCCCCTGCACGAGCGCGACGAGCTCCTCGTCGCCCTCCCCGATCTGCCGGTCGATCTCGGTCTGGGTGCGGCGGGCCTCGGTCCGCAGCGCGTGCGCGACGCCGGGCAGGACGAGGCCGGTGGCGGCGGTGACGGCCTCCAGGACGGTCAGGGCCGCGTCCGGGTACGGGGAGCGGGCCACGTAGTGCGGGACGTGCGCGGCGACACCGAGGGTGTCGTGGCCGGCCTCGGTGAGGCGGTACTCGACGAGGGACTCGGCGCTGCCGGGGACCTGGGCCTCGTCGAAGGGGCTGCGGTGTCCGGGCATGAGGTCGGTGCGGCTGCCGTGCGGGGTGAGGCCGACCGGGCGGGTGTGCGGCACGCCCATGGGGATGCCGTGGAAGTTGACGGCGAGGCGGACGCCGAGGCGCTCCACGACCTGGCCGACGGCGGCGGCGAACCGCTCCCACTCCACGTCGGGCTCGGGGCCCGAGAGGACGAGGAAGGGGGCGCCGGTGGCGTCCTGGACGAGGCGGACCTCGATGGACGGCGTCTCGTAGGCGGTCCAGCGGTCGCGCCGGAACGTGAGCAGCGGCCGGCGCGCGCGGTAGTCCACGAGCCGGTCGTGGTCGAAGCGGGCCACCAGCTGGTGCGGAAGGGTGTCGAGCAGGCCGTCGACGATCTGCTCACCGGTCTCGCCCGCGTCGATGTAGCCGTCGAAGTGGTACAGCATGACCAGCCCGGCCGACTCCTGCGCCAGGGCCACGTCGACGACGGCCAGGCCCTTCGCGTCCCATTCGTACAAATCCTGGGGATCAAGCACGATTACCGCTCCTCCTCGCGTTCTCTCTGGGAACGTCTCGCCCGGCACGGCCATTCCCGCGCCGGGCGATCTTCCCGCGGAGTCTCCCGAGCGACGCCCCCGGGGGCCACTGGTCCAGACCTTGACATGGCCACGGCCGCTCCCTACCGTCTCCGGGACAGCCGCGCGTTCAGTATCCCGACCACTGTGCACATACAGGAACTCCCCCTCGTTCCCGTCCGGAAGGCATCCCATGCGCACTCGAACGCTGCTCCTCCCCCTGCTGCCGGCCCTGCTCGCCGTCCCCCTCGTCACCACGCCGGCCGCGGCGGCCACGGTCGAGGTGGCGACCGCCGCCCAGCTGAAGGCGGCCCTCGCGGCGGCCCGCCCCGGCGACACGATCCATCTCGCGGACGGCACGTACACCGGCAACTTCAAGGCCACCGTGCCGGGCACCGCGGCGGCCCGGATCACCCTGACCGGCTCCCCGCGCGCGGTGCTGAAGGCCGGCGGCGGCTACGGGCTCCACCTGAACGGCGCCTCGTACTGGACGGTCACGGGGGTCACCGTGACCGGCGGCCAGAAGGGGATCATGGCGGACGCCGCGAACGACGTGGTCATCGACGGCGTGACCGTCTACGACCTGGACATGGAGGGCGTGCACTTCCGCAACTCCAGCCGGAACGGCGTGCTGCGGAACTCGCGGATCTACGACACGGGCAACGACGGCCGGGGCATGGGAGAGGGCGTGTACGTCGGCACCGCCAACACCCTCACGGACCGGAGCGACGACGCGCAGATCCTGAACAACGTCATCGGACCGGACGTCGGCGGCGAGAGCGTCGACATCAAGGAGGGCACCACGGGGGCGCGGATCGTCGGCAACACCTTCGACGGGCGCGGACTGACCGGCGCCAACTACGACGACTCGTGGGTGGACGTGAAGGGCAACGGCGTCCTCGTGGCGGACAACACCGGCGTGAACACGACGAACAACGGCTTCGAGACCCACAGCCAGCAGAGCGGCTGGGGCTGCGGCACGGTCTTCCGCGGCAACCGCTCCGACCTCACGGGCGCCACCGGCCCCCAGCGGCTCGCGATCAACGTGACCAACCGCAGCGCCGCCTGCCCGACCACGGTGTACGCCTCGAACACGGTGACCGGCGGGAACGGCCTGACGAACGTCCCCGTCACGCCCTGAGCATCGGCACCGGGCGGGCCGGAGAACGACCGAGGCCCGCTCCCCCGGAGGGGAACGGGCCTCGGTTTCGCTAGCGGCTAGCGCTCAGCGGAGAGCCTGTTCAGCTCTGGCCGCCGGCCAGCTTCTCGCGCAGGGCGGCGAGCGCCTCGTCCGACGCCAGGGCGCCGGAGTTGTCGTCCGACTCCGAGGAGTACGAACCACCCGAGATGCCCGCACCGGCGTTGCCGGCGGCCGGGGCGGCAGCGCCCTCGGCAGCGGCGGCCTCGTCGGCCTCGCGGGACTTGATGACCTGAGCCTGGTGCTGCTCGAAGCGAGCCTGCGCCTCGGCGTACTGGGTCTCCCAGGCCTCGCGCTGGGTCTCGAAGCCCTCGAGCCAGTCGTTGGTCTCGGGGTCGAAGCCCTCGGGGTAGATGTAGTTGCCCTGGTCGTCGTAGGACGCGGCCATGCCGTACAGGGTCGGGTCGAACTCGACCGAGGCCGGGTCGGCACCGAAGGACTCGTTGGCCTGCTTCAGCGAGAGGCTGATGCGACGACGCTCGAGGTCGATGTCGATGACCTTGACGAAGATCTCGTCGTTGACCTGGACGACCTGCTCCGGGATCTCCACGTGGCGCTCGGCCAGCTCGGAGATGTGGACCAGACCCTCGATGCCCTCGTCCACGCGGACGAACGCACCGAACGGAACCAGCTTGGTGACCTTACCCGGGACGACCTGACCGATCTGGTGGGTCCGGGCGAACTGCTGCCACGGGTCCTCCTGCGTCGCCTTCAGCGACAGGGAGACACGCTCGCGGTCCATGTCGACGTCGAGAACCTCGACGGTGACCTCCTGGCCGACCTCGACAACCTCGGAGGGGTGGTCGATGTGCTTCCAGGACAGCTCGGAGACGTGCACGAGGCCGTCGACGCCACCCAGGTCCACGAAGGCACCGAAGTTGACGATCGAGGACACGACGCCGGAGCGGACCTGACCCTTCTGGAGGGTCGTGAGGAAGGTCTGGCGGACCTCGGACTGGGTCTGCTCGAGCCAGGCGCGGCGGGACAGGACCACGTTGTTGCGGTTCTTGTCCAGCTCGATGATCTTCGCCTCGAGCTCCTTGCCCACGTAGGGCTGGAGGTCGCGGACGCGACGCATCTCGACCAGGGAGGCCGGGAGGAAGCCGCGGAGGCCGATGTCGAGGATGAGACCACCCTTGACGACCTCGATGACGGTACCGGTGACGATGCCGTCCTCTTCCTTGATCTTCTCGATGGTGCCCCAGGCGCGCTCGTACTGGGCACGCTTCTTCGAGAGGATCAGGCGGCCTTCCTTGTCCTCCTTCTGGAGAACCAGGGCCTCGATCTCGTCGCCGACCTTGACGACCTCGTTCGGGTCGACGTCGTGCTTGATCGAGAGCTCGCGGCTCGGGATGACACCTTCGGTCTTGTAACCGATGTCGAGCAGGACCTCGTCCCGGTCGACCTTCACGATGACGCCGTCGACGATGTCGCCGTCGTTGAAGTACTTGATCGTCTCGTCGATCGCGGCGAGGAAGGCTTCCTCGTTACCGATGTCGTTGACCGCAACCTGCGGGGTGGTGCTGGTGGCGGTGGTCTCGGTGCTGCTCGTCATGTGGGAAAGGGCTCCGGTTACGGACAGAAAGTCGTAGGTACTGCTACGCCGAGAGCCCGTATCGCACCAAGAAGCCGGACAGCCAATGAGGCACCCTCCCTGACGGGGGAAGCCTCGAAAACCGAGGGGACATACAACAGGTGCGAGCGCGGCCTGCTCCGTCTGAGGCGCGCAGGCCCGCAGCGCAACCTTTAGCATACGGGGGCAGCCGGACAGGGTCAATGCGCGAAGCGCGCACCCGGGGCACAACACCGCAATTCCGGCACCACTCATGCCTCCCACGCCGCATCGGCGGCGTCGGCCGGCACCGCGGCACTGAGCGCAAACTACATCGGCGGGCGAGATGAACCAAGAGTACGAACACGAAGACGCGGGCGACGCGGGCGAGGACGAGGCCGAGGCCACCCGGCGTGACGCGGGGGACGCGGAGAGCAGCCGGGCCAGCCGCGGATGGTGGGACCGGAACGCCGACGAGTACCAGAGCGACCACGGCGCCTTCCTCGGCGACGACCGCTTCGTCTGGGGCCCCGAGGGGCTCGACGAGGCCGACGCCGCGCTGCTGGGTCCGGCCGGCTCGCTGAAGGGGCTGGACGTCCTGGAGATCGGCGCGGGCGCCGCGCAGTGCTCCCGGTGGCTGGCCGGCCAGGGGGCCCGTCCGGTGGCGCTCGACCTCTCCCACCGCCAGCTCCAGCACGCCCTGCGCATCGGGGGCGACGTGCCGCTGGTGGAGGCGGACGCGGGGGCGCTGCCGTTCCGGGACGGCTCCTTCGACGTGGCCTGCTCGGCGTACGGCGCGGTGCCGTTCGTCGCCGACCCGGTGCGGGTCTTCCGCGAGGTGCGGCGGGTGCTGCGGCCCGGCGGCCGGTGGGTCTTCTCGGTGACGCACCCGATCCGCTGGGCGTTCCCGGACGAGCCGGGGCCGGAGGGCCTCTCCGTGGCGGCGTCCTACTTCGACCGCACTCCCTACGTCGAGCAGGACGAGCAGGGCAGGGCCGTGTACGTCGAGCACCACCGCACGATCGGCGACCGGGTGCGCGACGTGGTGGCCGGCGGGTTCCGGCTGGTGGACCTCGTGGAGCCGGAGTGGCCGGCGTGGAACGCCCAGGAGTGGGGCGGCTGGTCGCCGCTGCGCGGGAACCTGATCCCCGGCACGGCCGTCTTCGTGTGCGAGCGCGCGGAGTAGAGCGGAGTAGAACCGGGCGGTCATATCAGTCGTACGAACGGTGGGCCCTGTGGATGACGGGGCCCACCTCGTCTTCTCCGCGTACGAGACTGAACGCGTGATCCGATACGACGCACTCGACCGTCTCCCCGTCCGCCATGCCGTCCCCGAGCTGCTCACCGCGCTCGCGGAGCGCGGCACGGCGGTGCTGTCCGCCCCGCCCGGCACCGGCAAGACGACGCTGGTGCCGCTGGCGCTGGCCGGGCTCACAGGGGACGGACCGGAGCGCCGGGTGCTGGTGGCCGAGCCGCGCCGGATGGCGGTGCGGGCGGCGGCCCGGCGGATGGCGTGGCTGCTCGGCGAGGAGGTCGGGGGCGCGGTCGGCTTCTCGGTGCGCGGCGAGCGGCGGACCGGCCCGACGACCCGGATCGAGGTCGTCACCACCGGCATCCTGCTCCAGCGGCTGCAGCGCGACCCGGAGCTGGCGGGCGTGGACGTGATCCTGCTCGACGAGTGCCACGAGAGGCATCTGGACGCCGACACCGCCATGGCCTTCCTCGTGGACGTGCGGGCGGCCCTGCGGCCGGAGCTGAGCCTGGTCGCGGCCTCGGCGACCGGTGACGCGGAGGCGTGGGCGCGGCTGCTCACGGCCGCGGAGGGCGGGGAGCCGGCGCCGGTCGTGTGGAGCGAGGGCACGGGACACGGGTACGAGGTCCGGTTCGCCGCGCCTCCCGCCGGGATCAGGCCCGCGCACGGCACGTGGGTGGACCCGGCGCTGCTGCGCCACGTGGCGGCCACCGTGCGGGAGGCACTGGAGCGGAACGAGGGCGACGTCCTCTGTTTCCTGCCCGGCACCGGGGAGATCGCGCGGACCGCGGGGCTGCTCGCCGGGCTGGACGCCGAGGTGCTCCAGCTGCACGGCCGGGCCCCCGCGGCGGTGCAGGACGCGGTGCTGCGGGGCACCGAGCCCGGCGGGCGGCGGCGGGTGGTGCTCTCGACGTCGGTGGCGGAGTCCAGCCTGACGGTGCCGGGGGTGCGGGTCGTCGTGGACTCGGGGCTGGCCCGCGAGCCCCGGACGGACCACGCGCGGGGCCTGGGCTCCCTGGCGACGGTGCCGGTGTCGACGGCCGCGGCGACCCAGCGGGCGGGGCGTTCGGGCCGTGAGGCGTTCGGCGTGGTGTACCGCTGCTGGTCCGAGGCGGAGGACGGCGGCCGGGCCCGGTTCCCGTCGCCGGAGATCAGGATCGCCGACCTGGCGGACTTCGCCCTGCGGGCCGCCTGCTGGGGCGACCCGGCGGCAACCGGGCTCGCCCTGCTCGACCCGCCGCCCGCCGGGGCGATGGCCGCGGCGCGGGCGGTGCTGGAGTCGATCGGGGCGGTGGACGCGACGGGCCGGGCCACCGAGCGCGGCGTGCGGCTGTCCCGGCTGGGGCTCCACCCCCGGCTGGGCCGCGCGCTGCTCGACGGCGCCGCCGCGGTCGGGGTCCGCCGGGCGGCCGAGGTGGTGGCGCTGCTCAGCGAGGAGCCGCCGCGCGACTACGGGGACGACCTGGCGGCGGCCTGGCGTTCGGCCCGGCGGGGTGCCGACGCGTACGGAGCCCGTTGGAAGACCGAGGCGCGGCGCCTGGAGCGGTCGGCGGGCGAGGCGGGCGGCCCGGCCGACGGCGGGAGCGGCGCCGGCGCGGCGCGGGCCCCGGAGAAGAAGGGGGAGGCCGCGGAGAGGAAGGGGGAGGCCGTCGGGGGCGGCGAGGACTTGGTGGCCGGGCTGGTGACGGCGCTGGCCTTCCCCGAGCGGATCGCGCGGGCCCGGGAGCAGGGCGGCCATCTGATGGTGTCGGGCAGCGGGGCCCGGCTCGCCGAGGGCTCGGCGCTGCGGTCGCAGCCTTGGCTTGCCGTCGCGGTGGCGGACCGTACGGCGCGGGACGCGACGGCGCGGGTCCGGCTCGCGGCCGTGGTCGACGAGGAGACGGCCCTGCGGGCGGCCGCGGGCCTGCGGTCCACCGGCGAGGAGGTTCGCTGGGAGGACGGGGACGTGGTGGCGCGTTCGGTGGACCGGCTGGGTGCGGTCGAGCTGACCGTCCGGCCGCTGGGGGCCCGAGCCGCGCCCGAGCTGGTGCGCGGGGCGCTGCTGGACGGGCTGCGGCGTGAGGGGCCGGGGCTGCTGCGGTGGGGGCGGGACGCCGGGGAGCTGCGCGAGCGGCTGGCGTTCCTCCATCGGGTGCTGGGCGAGCCCTGGCCCGACGTGGCGGACGGGCCGCTGGTGGACCGGGCCGGCGAGTGGCTGGAGCCGGAGCTGTCGCGGGCGGCGCGCCGCGCCGATCTGGGGCGGATCGACGCGGGCGCGGCGCTGAGGCGGCTGCTGCCGTGGGCGTCGGGCGAGGCGGCCCGGCTGGACGAGCTGGCGCCGGAGCGGATCGAGGTGCCGAGCGGATCGCGCGTCCGGGTCGACTACGGGGGTGAGCGGCCGGTGCTGGCGGTGAAGCTCCAGGAGATGTTCGGTCTCGCCGAGACGCCCGCGGTGGCGGGCGTGCCGGTGCTGGTGCACCTCCTCTCCCCCGCGGGCCGGCCGGCGGCGGTGACCGCGGACCTGGCGTCGTTCTGGCGGGACGGCTATCGGGCGGTGCGGGCCGAGCTGCGGGGCCGGTACCCGAAGCACCCGTGGCCGGAGGACCCGTCGAACGCGGCGCCGACCCGGCACACGAGCGCGCGGCTCAGACGGGAGGGGTGACGGCCGCGTCCGGGGGCGCCGGGGCGGAGCGGCGGGAGCGGGCCTCCAGCCAGAGGGAGAGGGCGAGGAGGACGAGGGCGAGGAGGGTGAGGCTCCAGGGGACGTAGGAGACGAGCAGGAGGACGGTGAGGCGGTTGGAGGCGACGAGGTCGCCGATGCTCTCGATGTAGTCCTCGCGCATCTTCACGTGACCCTCGAAGACGGTGAGGGTGTCCCGGCCCATGAGCGCCTTGGCGTTGCGGAGCTCCTCCTTGTGGATCTCCTCGCCGTTGACGGGGGCTCCGGTGACCGGCTCGATCCAGAACATGCGCTTGGTGGTGTACCAGCGGGTGAGGCCGGAGTCGGCGAGGATCTTCGGGGTGATGCCCTTGACCGGCATGGTCTTGGGCATGGGCACCTTGGTCCAGGGGACGGTCTGCTCGAAGTAGTAGACCTCCATGCCGCGGAAGGTGCGGGTGCCCTTGTAGTGGATGGGGGCGGCGGTGCGGGTCTGGGCGTCGAAGTACTGGTAGTCCCGCTTCTCGGTGAGGAAGGGCCACTTGAACTCGATGCCCTCGCGCCGGACCGGGTCGCCGTCGACCATCTCGCCGGTGGCGTGGACGGGGGCCTGGGTGTGGGCGTCGAAGATGTAACGCTCGGGGATCCGGGACACCATCTTGCCGTCGGGGCCCATGACGTAGGAGAGGGAGTCCCAGACGACGACGTCGCGCCCGGCGTCGCGTTCGATCCGCCGGGACTCCTCCACGTTGCCCTTGAGCGTCTGGACGATCGTGATCCTGTCGACCTTCTCGGCCCGGAGGGTGGAGTAGTTGAGGAGGGTCGCGGGCCGGGCCTCCAGGACGGTCTCCTGGTACTGGTTCGGCGGGATCTTGGCCAGGCGGGGGAAGGCGTACCAGCGCAGGACCGGGGCCATCGCGGCGCAGAAGACGGCGAGGGCGAGGAGGACGAGGCTGGCTCGGCGGCGCACGGTCGCTCCCTCTACTTCTTGGGGCCGGGGTCGGCGGTGAGCAGCGGCTTGGGCGAGGTGGGGCCGTCGGGCGGCAGATCGACCAGGGAGACGAGCAGGACGAAGAGGAGGACTGGGGCGAGTCCGATGGCGGCGGCGACGAGGGCGCGCATGGTCGGCCTCCCGGAGTGCGATCTGATGAGTCGTCAGGGCGGGGGCACCGTAGCAACGCGACCGCGAGATGAGAACACGTCGCACCCGGGTAACGCGGAGCGCCGCCCGGCCGTCCGGAGGGGACGGCGGGGCGGCGCTGCCGGGGAGTCGCGGGCGGTCAGGCCGTGGGCGAGGGGGTGGCCTCGGGCGATCCGGTGGAGGAGGGGGTCGGCTCGGGCGTCGGCTCGGCGGTCGCGGGCGCGGTGACCGTGAGGTCGAGGAAGACGCTGCCGCCGCCCGGCGTGGTGAGCCGGAGGAAGAAGGGGCCCGCCTTGTCGCCGGCGGTCAGCGTGCCGGGGTCGAGGGTGAGCAGTCCGTCGACGCCGGTCGTCAGGGTGACGGTGCGGACGGTCTTGTCCCCCTCCTTGAAGGACGGGCCCTCGGTGCTCTCCTGGGGGTCCGTCTTCGAGGTGACGATCACCGCGGTGACGCGCACGCCGGGGGCGAGGGCGCCGTTGTCGGTGGCCTTCACCTGGATCTTCTGCGCGAAGTCGGCGCCGGTGACGGCCGTCAGGGTCTCGTCGCCGACGCGGGTGAGGGTGTCGGCCCGGCGTTCGGTGACGGTCGCGGCGAAGTCGGCGGCGAGGGCGCGGCCGATGACGGTGGCGCGCACGGTGAACGTGCCCGTCCGGTCCCCGGCCCGGAGGGCGGGGGCGGTGGCGAGGCCGGAGGAGCTGGTGGTGACGGTGGCGCTCGTCGCGCCGCCGGCGAAGCGGGAGTCGGTGGTCCCGGCGATCTCGAATCGGACGGCGACGCCGGCGACCGGCGCGCCCGTGGCGTCGAGGGCCGCGACGCGGGGGGAGCCCGTGAAGGCGCTGTCGGTGGTGGTGGTCAGCTTGCCGTTGGCCACGATCGACAGCCGCGTGACCTTGCCGGCCGGGGTGACGACGGGCGGGGTGACCGGGGGCTTCGTCGGGACGGTCGGCGGCTTGACCGTCCCGGGGCGCGTCTGCGGCGGGGTGGGCTTCGGCGTCGGCGTGGAGGTGCCGGGGGTCGGCGCGGGGGTCGTCGGGGCCGGCGAGAAGGGCACGGTGGGACGGTTTCCCCGGCCGGGGTCGTCGCTGCGGTCGACCGGGAGCACGCCCGTGCCGTCCGGGATCTGGTGGGTGCCGCGCTGGTAGTACGTGACCCAGGACATGACCAGGTTCAGGTACTCCGTCGAGCGGTTGTAGCTGAGGATCGCGCGGTCGAGGTCGGCCTTGAGCGCGAGGTTGCGGTCGTTCGCGCAGAGGTAGAGGCCGGCGGCCTGCGCGGCGTCGTAGATGTTGTTGGGGTCCTTCTTGCCGTCGCTGTTGGCGTCCTGGCCCCAGGTCGCCCAGGTCGACGGGATGAACTGCATCGGGCCGACGGCGCGGTCGTGGATCGTGTCGCCGTCGTAGGCGCCGTGGTCGGTGTCGGAGATGTCGGCGAAGCCGACGCCGTTGAGGACGGGGCCGAGGATCGGCGAGAGGGTCGTGCCGTTGGCGTCGACCCGGCCGCCGCGCGCCTGTCCGGACTCGACCTTGCCGATGCCTGCGAGGAGCTGCCAGGGCAGGTTGCAGCCGGGGGTCGTCGAGCGGATCGACTGTTCGGCGCGCTTGTAGGCGGCGAGCACGGACGCGGGTATGCCGGCCTCTGCGGGGCCGGTGATCACCGGCAGGTTGGTGCTCGCCCCGGGCTTGTTCGGCGTGTTGAGCGGCGGCAGTTCGGTGAAGTACGGGGAGTCGCCGGTCGCGGAGCCGTCGCCGGACGGCGGCGTGCTGGTGTCTCCGGCGCCGATGGCGCGGTCCCCGCCGGTGTTGTCGGTGGGCGGCGGTACGACCTCCGGTGCCTGCGAGGCCGCGAGCGCGGCGACCGCCGCGGCCACCACCACACCGCTGGTCGCCCCCTTGCGCAGCCGGTGGCCGATGTGCGCTGCCATACCCGTGGTCCCCTCCCCGTCGACTCCGGCCCCACGCTCCCCGCGCGTGCCTCCTGGCGACTTTATGCCAACTCCGAAGCGCCGGACACCGGCGTCTGACCGTGTTTCACGGTTTCGACACCTCTGGTCCGTCTTCCGTACGGAGGCACTTCGATCCGGTACGGCGCGGGACGGGAACCGACCGGCGGCCCGGCACCCTCTTGCACTGCGGCCGCTCCCGCACCACGGCCGTCACCACCGGAACCGAGGGGACCTCCCGTTGCCGTTCACGCTGAGTCATGCCGCCGCCGTGCTCCCCGGGCTGCGCCGGAACGGGACCGCGCGCGGACCGCTGGTCGCCTCCGCGCTCGTCGCGGGCTCCTTCGCGCCCGACATGACCTACTTCGCCGCCACCGCCTTCCCGGGGGCGATGGTCCTGGGGGACGTCACCCACTCCCCCGTCGGGATCGTCACGGCCGACGTCCTCATCACCGCGGTGCTCGTGGGTCTGTGGCTGACCGTCCGCGAACCGCTGGCGGCGCTGCTGCCCGCCCGGTGGCGGGGGCGGGTCTACGGGCTGCTGCGCGGCCGGCCGTGGGGCGGCCGGCCGACGGCGTCGCTGGCCGGCTGGTTCGTCGTCTCCGCCGTGATCGGCTCCACGACGCACGTGGTGTGGGACTCCTTCACCCATCTCGACCGCTGGGGGACGCGGGCGATCCCGTTCCTCGGCGAGATCGTGGCCGGCTTCCCCGTCTATCTGTACGCGCAGTACGGGGGTTCGGCGCTGGCGCTGGGGCTGCTGGTCCGGTTCGCCGCACGGGCGCTGCGCTCCGCGGGCCCCGGCGCGGAGCTGCCGGCGGGGGTGGCCGTACCGGGCCGGCGCGGGCGGGCGGCCGCGGCCGCGCTGATCGGCGGCTGCGTGCTCGCCGGGGTCGCCCACCGGGTGCTGCGCTGGGCCGCGTACTGGGGCTGGGACCGGATCGAGACCCCTCTGGACGTCATTCCGACGGCCTGCTTCGGGGCCGGCGCGGGTCTCGCCGTCGGGCTGGTGCTGTACGGGGCGGGAGTGCGGCTGCGGGGCCGGACGACCGCTGCCGCGACGACGGCCCCCACCCCGACCTCCGTCCCGGACCCCGCCCGGGCCCCGGACCCGGTGCCGGAAGGTCGTGCGGAGCGCTCCCGTCCGGGGTCCCGCTGACGCTCTCGAGCCAGGTGCGCCACGGACCGGGTGCGCCACGGGCCGGGTGCGCCACGGGCCGGGTGCGCCACGGGCCGGGTGCGCCGCCTCGCGGAGGGGGCGGCGCACCCGGCCCGTCGGGGGTCAGTGCGCGGCCGAGTCCCAGTCGTGGCCCACGCCCACCGAGACGTCCAGCGGGGCGCGCAGCTCGGCGGCGGCCGACATCTGCTCCCGGACCAGCGCCTCGACCTGCTCGCGCTCGCCCGGGGCGAGTTCGAGCACGATTTCGTCGTGGACCTGGAGGAGCATCCGGGACGAGAGCCCGGCGTCGGTCAGTGCGCGGTCGACGTTGAGCATGGCGACCTTCACGATGTCGGCCGCGGTGCCCTGGATCGGCGCGTTGAGCGCCATCCGCTCCGCCGCCTCGCGCCGCTGGCGGTTGTCGCTGTTGAGGTCGGGCAGGTAGCGGCGACGGCCGAGCATCGTCTGCGTGTAGCCGGTGGCGCGGGCCTCGTCGACGACGCGGTGGAGGTAGTCCCGCACCCCGCCGAAGCGCTCGAAGTAGGTGTCCATCAGTCCGCGGGCCTCGCCCGGGTCGATGTTCAGCTGCTGGGAGAGGCCGAACGCGGACAGGCCGTAGGCCAGGCCGTACGACATGGCCTTGATCTTGCGGCGCATTTCGGCGTCGACGGCGGACCGCTCGACGGCGAAGACCTGCGAGGCGACGGTGGTGTGGAGGTCCTCGCCGGAGGCGAAGGCCTCGATGAGCCCCTCGTCCTCGGAGAGGTGGGCCATGACGCGCAGCTCGATCTGGCTGTAGTCGGCGGTCATGAGCGCCTCGAAGCCCTCGCCGACGACGAAGCCGTGCCGGATGGCCCGTCCCTCGTCGGTGCGCACCGGCACGTTCTGCAGGTTGGGGTCGGTGGAGGAGAGGCGGCCGGTGGCGGCGACGGTCTGGCTGAAGGTGGTGTGGATGCGGCCGTCGGCCGCGACCGTCTTGATCAGGCCCTCGACGGTGGAGCGCAGTCGGGCCTGCTCGCGGTGGCGGAGCATGATCACGGGCAGTTCGTGCTCGGTCTGGCCGGCCAGCCAGGCGAGCGCGTCGGCGTCCGTGGTGTACCCGGTCTTGGTCTTCTTGGTCTTCGGCAGGTTGAGCTCGCCGAAGAAGACCTCCTGGAGCTGCTTGGGCGAGCCGAGGTTGAACTCGTGGCCGACGGAGGCGTGCGCCTCCTTCACGGCCTGCTGCACGGCGCCGGCGAACTGCTGCTCCATCGCCTCCAGGTGGTCGCGGTCGGCGGCGATGCCGTGCCGCTCCAGGCGGGCGAGGAGCGCGGAGGTGGGCAGCTCGACGTCGTGGAGGAGCTCGCGGGCGCCCACCTCGCCGAGCCGCTCGTCGAAGGCGTCGGCGAGGTCGAGGACCGCGCGCGCCTGGGTCATCAGGGCCTCGGCCTCGGCGGTGTCGTCGGCGCCGAAGGCGAGCTGTCCGTCGGCGGCGGCCGCCGGGGCGAGCTCGCGGCCCAGGTACTCGACGGAGAGCGCGTCGAGCGCGAAGGAGCGCCGGCCGGGCTTGACCAGGTAGGCGGCGAGGGCGGTGTCCATGGTGACGCCCGCGACGCGCCAGCCGTGCTCGGGGAAGACCCGCATGGCGCCCTTGGCGTTGTGCATGACCTTGGGACGGGCGGGGTCGGAGATCCACTCGGCCCAGGCCCGCTCGTCGGCCTCGTCCAGTGCGCTGGGCTCGAACCAGGCGGCGGCGCCTCCGGCGGCGGCGAGGGCGATCTCGGAGACGTTCCCCGTGCCCAGGGCCCAGCTGTCGACGGTGGCGATGCCGAGCGGCTCGGTGCCGTGCTCGGCGAGCCAGGGGGCGAGCTCGCCCGCGCCGAGGACGGAGCCGTCGAGCTCGACGCCCGCGGCGGGCGCGGGGGCGGCCTCCTCGGCGGCGCCGGGGTCGACGGCGAGGAGCCGCTCGCGCAGCGAGGGGTTGCGGATCTCCAGGGTGTCGAGGACGAGCGCGAGGGCCGTGCGGTCGTACGGCTCGCGGGCGAGGTCCGTCACCGTCTTCGGCAGCTCGACGTCCCGGACCATCTCGGTCAGGCGGCGGTTGAGGCGGACGGAGTCCAGGTGGTCGCGGAAGTTCTGCCCGGCCTTGCCCTTGACCTCCTCGGCGCGCTCGACGAGCTCGGCGAAGGAGCCGAACTGGTTGATCCACTTCGCGGCGGTCTTCTCGCCGACGCCGGGGATGCCGGGGAGGTTGTCGGACGGGTCGCCGCGCAGGGCCGCGAAGTCGGGGTACTGCGAGGGGCTCAGGCCGTACTTCTCCTGGACCTTCTCCGGGGTGAAGCGGGTGAGCTCGGAGACGCCCTTGGTCGGGTAGAGCACGGTGGTGTGGTCGGTGACCAGCTGGAAGGAGTCGCGGTCGCCGGTGACGATCAGCACCTCGAAGCCCTCGGCCTCGGCCTGGGTGGCGAGGGTCGCGATGACGTCGTCGGCCTCGAAGCCGTCCACGGCGAAGCGCGGGGCGTGCATCGCGTCGAGGAGCTCGCCGATCAGCTCGACCTGCCCCTTGAACTCGTCGGGGGTCTTGGAGCGGTTCGCCTTGTACTCGGGGAACTCCTCCGACCGCCAGGTCCTGCGGGACACGTCGAACGCCACGGCGAAGTGCGTGGGCGCCTCGTCGCGCAGGGTGTTCGCCAGCATCGAGGCGAACCCGTAGATGGCGTTCGTCGGCTGCCCGGTCGCGGTCGTGAAGTTCTCCGCGGGCAGCGCGAAGAACGCGCGGTACGCCAGGGAGTGCCCGTCCATGAGGAGGAGTCGCGGGCGGTCCGCTTCGGTCTTCTCGGTCTTCTTCGATGCTGTCTCGGCCACGGGACGATCCTCCCACGGTCCACTGACAATCCCGTTCGCCCGCCTCTGCCGCGCGGCCCGGACCGCCGGGTCCCCGCCGGTCCGTGACAGGATCGAATCCGTACGCCACAGGATTACCGCTCAAGGGAGAGCGCGATGGTCAGCAAGCCGCCGGCCGGTGACCCGGTTCAGGACGCACCGCAGGTCACGCCGCCGCAGCACGCCGCAGCCGGCCTGCCCGCCATCGGGCACACCCTGCGGATCGCGCAGGAGCAGATGGGGCTGCGCCGCACGGCCCGGACCCTGCTCAAGGTCAACCAGAAGGACGGCTTCGACTGTCCGGGCTGCGCGTGGCCGGAGGAGGACAAGCGGCACGTCGCGGAGTTCTGCGAGAACGGCGCGAAGGCGGTCGCCGAGGAGGCGACGCTGCGCCGGGTGACCCCGGAGTTCCTCGCCGCGCACCCGGTCGCCGACCTGGCGACCCGCAGCGGCTACTGGCTGGGACAGCAGGGCCGCCTCACCGAGCCGATGCTGCTGCCGGAGGGCGGCGACCGGTACGAGCCGGTGACCTGGGAGCGGGCCTTCGCGATCATCGCGGAGGAGCTCCGGGCCCTGGCCTCCCCCGACGAGGCGCTCTTCTACACCTCGGGGCGCACCAGCAACGAGGCGGCGTTCCTGCTCCAGCTCTTCGCGCGCGAGTTCGGCACGAACAACCTGCCGGACTGCTCCAACATGTGCCACGAGTCCTCGGGCTCGGCGCTCACCGAGACCATCGGGATAGGCAAGGGCAGCGTCTCCCTGGAGGACCTGCACCGGGCCGACCTGATCATCGTGGCCGGGCAGAACCCGGGGACCAACCATCCGCGGATGCTGTCGGCGCTGGAGAAGGCCAAGGCGGCGGGGGCCCGGATCATCTCGGTGAACCCGCTGCCCGAAGCGGGCCTGGAGCGGTTCAAGAACCCGCAGACCCCGCAGGGCATGCTCCGGGGCGCGGCGCTCACCGACCTCTTCCTCCAGATCCGGATCGGCGGCGACCAGGCCCTCTTCCGGCTCCTGAACAAGCTGGTCCTGGAGACGCCCGGGGCGGTCGACGAGGCGTTCGTACGGGAGCACACGCACGGTTACGAGGAGTTCGCCGCGGCGGCCGGGGACGCCGACTGGGACGAGACGCTCGCCGCGACCGGGCTCGGCCGCGCGGAGATCGAGCGGGCCCTGGAGATGGTGCTCGCCTCGGAGCGGACCATCGTCTGCTGGGCGATGGGCCTCACCCAGCACAAGCACGCGGTGCCGACCATCCGCGAGGTGGTCAACTTCCTGCTGCTGCGCGGCAACATCGGGCGGCCGGGGGCGGGCGTGTGCCCGGTGCGCGGCCACTCGAACGTGCAGGGCGACCGGACCATGGGCATCTTCGAGCGGCCCGCGGCGGCCTTCCTCGACGCCCTGGACAAGGAGTTCGGCATCGTCTCGCCGCGCCACCACGGCTTCGACGTCGTCCGCTCGATCCAGGCGCTGCGCGACGGCGAGGCGAAGGTGTTCTTCGCGATGG
Source organism: Streptomyces sp. NPDC104202 (assembly GCF_055584185.1). NCBI lineage: Bacteria > Bacillati > Actinomycetota > Actinomycetes > Kitasatosporales > Streptomycetaceae > Streptomyces > Streptomyces sp. NPDC104202. The sequence continues at coordinate 66,991 of NZ_JBVJMN010000030.1, forward strand.
GCGGCAACTTCGTGGGGGCGACGCCCGACACGGAGGTGACGGAGGCGGCGATGCGCAACGCGCGGCTGACCGTGCACGTCTCGACGAAGCTGAACCGCTCACACGCGGTGACGGGCCGGCGTGCGCTGATCCTGCCGACGCTCGGCCGCACCGACCGGGACGTGCAGCGCGGCGGGCGCCAGATCGTCACGGTCGAGGACTCGATGAGCCTCGTGCACGCCTCCCGGGGCAACCTGCCGCCGGCCGGTCCCCACCTGCTGTCCGAGCCGGCGATCGTGGCGCGGATGGCCCGGGCCGTCCTGGGCGACGGCTCCGCCACGCCGTGGGAGGACTTCGAGGCCGACTACGCCACGATCCGTGACCGCATCGCGCGCGTGGTGCCCGGTTTCGAGGACTTCAACGCCCGGCTCGCGGCGAACCCCGGCGGTTTCGCGCTGCCGCACGCCCCGCGCGACGAGCGCCGCTTCCCCACCGCGACGGGCAAGGCCAACTTCACGGCCGCGCCGGTGGAGTACCCGAGGGTGCCGGAGGGCCGGCTGCTGCTGCAGACGCTGCGCTCGCACGACCAGTACAACACCACGATCTACGGCCTGGACGACCGCTACCGGGGCATCAAGGGCGGCCGCCGGGTCGTCCTGGTGCACCCCGAGGACGCGGCGGCGTTCGGCCTCGCGGACGGGGCGTACACGGACCTGGTGAGCGAGTGGACCGACGGCACCGAGCGGCGGGCGCCCGGTTTCCGGGTGGTGCACTACCCGACGACACGGGGGTGCGCGGCGGCGTACTACCCGGAGACGAACGTCCTGGTGCCGCTGGAGTCGACGGCCGACGTCAGCAACACCCCCGCGAGCAAGTCCGTCGTCGTCCGTCTGGAACAATCACCTTCCGCCTAAGCGTTTGCTCAGGCGGCCGCCGCGGCCACGCGGCGCGACCACACGATCAGCAGCCGTACGAAGACGAACGGAGCCGGACCATGGGTGAACAGCAGCATGTGAAGTTCCCGCAGGAGGTCATCGACGAGTACGCGGCGCTGGGCGTCGACCTCCCGGCGCTCTTCTCTGCCGGACACCTCGGGAACCGGATGGGCGTCCAGATCGTGGAGGCCTCGGCCGAGCGGGTCGTCGGCACCATGCCGGTGGAGGGGAACACCCAGCCGTACGGCCTGCTGCACGGCGGGGCCTCGGCGGTGCTCGCCGAGACGCTGGGGTCCATCGGCTCGATGCTGCACGGCGGGAGCTCGAAGATCGCCGTCGGCGTCGACCTGAACTGCACCCACCACCGCGGCGCCCGCAGCGGCCTGGTGACCGGCGTGGCGACCCCGGTGCACCGCGGACGGTCGACCGCCACGTACGAGATCGTCATCACCGACGAGGAGGACAGGCGGGTCTGCTCCGCGCGCCTGACCTGCATGCTGCGCGAGATCAACCCGCAGGACGCGGGGAACGTCCCGGCCGCGGGCCGGACGAACGGCGCCTGAGAGAGCCTTACATGAAGGGGGCGGTGCGTGAGCGCACCGCCCCCTTCGGCGATTTCACGCCAACTCCCGCCCACCCCCGCCCTCTTGCCGCGAGCGGGCCGAGCCGCTTCACTGGCTGCCCTCTGCCGGAGCCCGCCCGACACCTTCGCCCACCGAGGGAACACCCGTGACAGGAAGCCGAGTTCACCCCGCCACAGCGCTCCTCGCCGCGGCCGTGGCCGGACTCCTGCTCCCCCTCACGGCCGGCTGCGGCCGCGCCGCGGAACCGTCCCCTCCACCGACGAGCCCGCCCACGAGCCCGCCGACGACTCCACCGGCGACTCCACCCGCGAGCGCCCCCTCGCCGCGCGCGAGCACGCCCGCGGACATCTGCGCGAGCCTGGTCTCGTACTGGGTGAAGGAGGCCCTGGAGGGCAGCGTCTGGGCCGGTCTCGACTGGGAGCAGAAGGGCCTCTCCAACGAGCAGTACGCGCTCCACGACGAGGTGCTCGCGGCGGCCCGGGCCGAGGAGCGGCGGGCCGGCCGCCCGGCGGCGAGGGCACTCGCCGACCGGGAGTCGCGCCGGCGCTGCGAGGCGGCGAAGGGGGCCACCGGGAGTTCGGAGAACTGGCGGCCGCCGGACGAGTGGACGACTCCCCCGCCCTCCCCGGGCGGCTGATCTCGGCCACTCCCGGCGTCACCCTGCGTAACACTCCCGCAATCCACGGGCGCCCGGAGTGCTCCCCCGCACGGAGGCCCGTCCGTCCGCTGGCGTCAGAGGCCATATCCGCTATCCGGAGAGCCTCACGAAGGCGTCGTCAGGACCGTGATCCGCCCAAGCCCCTTAGCGGAACTGGGGATTCTCACTATGTGAACACCGCTCTACCACCCTGTTTGCCCCATTTTGCCCACCCGCTGCACACCGTCTCCCCCCGTCGGCATAACAAGACAGTCACATCCTGACCTCGGCGCTCCCCGCCGTTCCCCACCTGCGCCTAGAGTCACGGCCAGTCACCGCGCCGCCGGGCGCTTCCACTGCACGGCCCTGCTCGACCCAGTACGGCCCGGCATCGAAAACGGCACCTCTAGCTACACAGCTTCACGGCACCGCCTCAGCTTGAGGGGGCCGCGCCAGGGAAAGGATTCTTCGTGCGACACCGTTCTTTGCTCATCCTCACCAGCGTGCTCACCACGGGAGCGCTCACTCTCACCGCATGCGGTTCGCGTGACGACAAGGGCAGCAGCGACAACAACGCGGACGGCGGCGGCATCACCGTCGTCATCGGCGTCGACGCCCCGCTGACCGGTTCCCTCTCCGCTCTCGGCCAGGGCATCAAGAACTCCGTGGACCTGGCGGCCAAGACCGCCAACAAGAACAAGGAAGTCCCGGGCGTCACCTTCAAGGTCGAGGCCCTCGACGACCAGGCCGTCCCCGCCTCCGGCCAGGCCAACGCCACCAAGCTCGTCGGCAACAAGGACGTCCTCGGCGTCGTCGGCCCGCTGAACTCCGGCGTCTCCCAGCAGATGCAGGGCGTCTTCGCCGCCGCCAACCTGGCCCAGGTCTCCCCGGCCAACACCAACCCGGCGCTGAGCCAGGGCGACAACTGGGGCAAGGGCGAGTTCAAGCGCCCCTTCGCCACCTACTTCCGCACCGCCGCCACCGACGTGGTCCAGGGCAAGTTCGCCGCCCAGTACCTCTTCAAGGACGCCGGCAAGAAGAAGGTCTTCGTCGTCGACGACAAGCAGACCTACGGCGCCGGCCTCGCCGCGATCTTCTCGGACGAGTTCAAGCGCCTCGGCGGCCAGGTCGTCGGCACCGACCACGTCACCGTGAAGGAGACCGACTTCTCCTCCACCGCCGACAAGGTCAAGGCCTCCGGCGCCGACTCCGTCTACTTCGGCGGCCAGTACCCCGAGGGCGGTCTGCTCTCCGACCAGATCAAGAAGACCGGCGCCAAGATCCCCGTCATGGGCGGCGACGGCATCTACGACCCGGCCTTCATCAGCGCCTCCGCCGAGGCCAACGACGGTGACCTGGCCACCTCGATCGGCTACCCGGTCGAGAAGCTCGACACCGCCAAGAAGTTCATCGCGGACTACAACGCGGGCGGCTACAAGGACCCCTACGCGGCCTACGGCGGCTACTCCTACGACGCCGGCTGGTCCGTCATCCAGGCCGTCAAGGCCGTCGTCCAGGCCAACGGCGGCAAGCTGCCGTCCGACGCCCGCGCCAAGGTCACCGAGGCCCTGGGCAAGGTCTCCTTCGACGGTGTGACCGGCAAGGTCTCCTTCGACGAGTACGGCGACACCACCAACAAGCAGCTCACGGTCTACAAGGTCGAGGGCGGCAAGTGGATCGACGTCAAGAGCGACACCTTCAACCAGTAGTCACCGCCCCGGCGCCGGGCCCACAGACCCGGCGCCGGACCTCCCGCACCACCTGAACCAGCCGCGCGAGGGCGCAAACAGCGCCCTCGCGCGGAGTCTTATCCGACAAGCTCATCGGAGGCCTGCGGTGAACGAACTGCCGCAACAGCTGGCCAACGGCCTGGCCCTCGGTGCCCTCTATGGCCTCATCGCCATCGGGTACACCATGGTCTACGGCATCGTCCAGCTCATCAACTTCGCCCACGGCGAGATCTTCATGATCGGGGGCTTCGGTGCCCTCACCACCTACACCGCTCTGCCGAGCGGCACGTCCCTGCTGGTGGCGATCCCGCTCATGATCCTCGGTGGCGCGATAGCCTCCGTGGCCGTGGCCACCGCCGCCGAGCGGTTCGCCTACCGCCCGCTGCGCAACGCGCCCCGGCTGGCACCGCTCATCACGGCGATCGGCCTGTCCATCGCGCTCCAGCAGCTCGTGTGGCAGTTCTACCCGGACGCCAAGAAGGCCGTCAGCTTCCCCGAGTTCAAGGGTGACGCCTTCCAGATCACCGACAGCCTCTCCATCCAGCGCGCCGACGCCTTCATCCTCGTGCTCGCGCCGCTGTGCATGCTCGCCCTCGGCGTCTTCGTCTCCAAGAGCCGCAGCGGCCGCGCCATGCAGGCCACCGCGCAGGACCCGGACACCGCGAAGCTGATGGGCATCAACACCGACCGCATCATCGTCATGGCCTTCGCCATCGGTGCCGCGTTCGCCGCCGTCGCCGCCGTCGCGTACGGCGTCGACAAGGGCCAGATCAACTTCGAGATGGGCTTCATCCTCGGTCTCAAGGCCTTCACCGCGGCCGTCCTCGGCGGCATCGGCAACATCTACGGCGCCATGGTCGGCGGCGTCGTCCTCGGCCTCGCCGAGGCCCTCTCGATCGCCTACATCGAGGAGATCCCCGGCATGCAGCAGCTCGGCGGCGGTGCCTGGTCCAACGTGTGGGCCTTCGTCCTCCTCATCCTCGTACTCCTCGTGCGGCCCCAGGGTCTGCTCGGCGAACGCGTCGCGGACAGGGCGTGAGCACCATGACGAGCACTGACAAGACCCTCGACGAGACGACCACGGCCACCCCCCGGCAGACCGCCCTGCTCTGGGCGATCCTCGGCGGCAGCCTCGCCACCGTCGCCAGCGCCTTCCTCGCCTGGACCTGGACCACCGCCTTCCCCGGCAACCTCACGATCTACGGCAACCCCGCCCCGCTCCAGCTCCTCACGCTGGTCGGCGGCGTCCTCACCGCCCTCCACGCCCTCGCCGCCCTCGGCGTCAGGGGATTCGGCTGGCTGACCCCGGCCGGCGCCCGCAAGGCGCTGTGGATCCTGGCCCTCGGCACCTTCGCCACCACCGCCTTCACCGCGATCTCGATCATCGTGGAGCTCGGTGCCGTGGTCGACCTGGAGCCCGGCGCCGGCATCGCCGTCCTCGTCTCCGCCGTGCCCGCGGTCGCCGCGTACCTGCTGCCCGACGACACCCGCAAGGCGGCCCCGGCCAAGCGGCTGCCGTCCTGGGCCGAGATCCTCGTCATCGTCGCCGTCTTCGCCCTCGGACTCTTCGTGGTCACGTTCGGCATCGACACCGACGACTCCGAGCCGCAGCTCTTCATCGCGTACCTGATCCTCGTCGGCTTCTCCGCCGCCGCGCTGATCAAGTCCGGGATCGTCGCCCGGCTCTCGCAGATCACGGCCCGCAACCGCCAGGTCACGGTCTCGGCCAGCCTGGTCATGGCCATCGCCTTCCCGTTCATCCAGCAGAGCGGCGACACCTACACGCTGATCGCGGTCAACATCCTGATCTTCGCGACCGTCGCCCTCGGCCTGAACATCGTCGTCGGCCTCGCCGGCCTGCTCGACCTCGGTTACGTCGCCTTCCTCGGTGTCGGCGCGTACACGGCCGCCCTGGTCTCCGGCGCCACCTCCTCCGCCTTCGGCGTCCAGTTCCCCTTCTGGGCCGCGGCCCTGACCGGCATGGCCGCCTCGCTGGTCTTCGGTGTCGTCATCGGCGCGCCGACCCTGCGACTGCGCGGCGACTACCTCGCGATCGTGACCCTCGGCTTCGGCGAGATCTTCCGCATCGCGATGGGCAACCTCGACGGCACCTCCGGCCCGCAGATCACCAACGGCCCGAACGGCATCCCGAACATCCCGCAGCTGGAGTTCTTCGGGTACAACTTCGGCGAGTCGCACGTCGTCCTCGGTGTCGAACTCGGCGCCTACGCCAACTACTACCTGCTCATGATCCTGATCATGGCGCTGGTCGTGGTCGTCTTCTCCCGCGCCGGCAACAGCCGCATCGGCCGCGCCTGGGTCGCCATCCGCGAGGACGAGACCGCCGCCACCGCGATGGGCATCAACGGCTTCCGGGTCAAGCTCGTCGCCTTCGCCCTCGGTGCGGCCCTGGCCGGCCTCGCGGGCACGGTGCAGGCACACGTCAACACCACGGTGGTCCCCGAGAACTACGTCTTCGCCGGCCCCGTGCCGCCGAACTCCGCGTTCCTCCTGGCGGCCGTCATCCTCGGCGGCATGGGCACCATCAGCGGCCCGATCGTCGGCTCCGCGCTGCTCTTCCTGATCCCCGCGAAGCTGTCCTTCCTCCAGGACTACCAGCTCCTCGGCTTCGGCATCGCCCTGATCCTGCTCATGCGCTTCCGCCCCGAGGGCCTCATCGCCAACAAGCGGGCGAAGCTCGAATTCCACGAGAACGACGAACAGCCCGCCGTACCGGTCCAGCGACAGCCCGCGGACGCGGACTCCGGCACGGCGAAGGCGGGGGCGTGACGCCATGACCACCACCACGACGGACACCGTCCGCGACACCGCCACGGCCGCCACCGTCCTCGACGCGAGCGGGGTGACCATGCGCTTCGGCGGTCTGACCGCCGTCCGCGGGGTCGACCTCACCGTCCGCGAGGGCGAGATCGTCGGCCTGATCGGCCCCAACGGCGCCGGCAAGACCACCTTCTTCAACTGCCTGACCGGTCTGTACGTCCCCACCGAGGGACAGGTCAGCTACAAGGGGACGGTCCTGCCGCCGAAGCCGCACCTGGTCACCCAGGCCGGCATCGCCCGCACCTTCCAGAACATCCGCCTCTTCTCCAACATGACGGTCCTGGAGAACGTCCTCGTCGGACGCCACACCCGGACCAAGGAGGGCCTGTGGTCCGCGCTCCTGCGCGGCCCCGGCTTCAAGCGCGCGGAGGCCGCCTCCCGCGAACGGGCCATGGAACTCCTGGAGTTCGTCGGCCTGGCCGCCAAGGCGGAGCACCTGGCCCGCAACCTGCCGTACGGCGAGCAGCGCAAGCTGGAGATCGCCCGCGCGCTCGCCAGCGACCCCGGTCTGCTGCTGCTCGACGAGCCGACGGCCGGCATGAACCAGAGCGAGACCCGCACCACCGAGGAGCTCGTCTTCGCGATCCGCGACCGGGGCATCGCGGTCCTGGTCATCGAGCACGACATGAAGTTCATCTTCAAGCTCTGTGACCGCGTGGCCGTCCTCGTCCAGGGCGAGAAGCTCGTCGAGGGCACGTCCGAGGTCGTCCAGGGCGACGAGCGCGTCGTCGCCGCCTACCTGGGCACCCCGTACGAGGGCGCCCCCGGTGCGGAGGAGGTCGCCGAGGTCGAGGCGGCCGAGGTCGAGGCCGAGGTCGTGGCCGCGGAGGCCGAGGCGACGGAGGCCGAGGCGGCGGAGGAGTCCGCCGAAGAGGCCCCCGAGGCCGACGACACCCCCGCCGACGCGGCTCCGGCCGCCGACGCGGACAGCACCACCGAAGGAGACTCCAAGTGACCGCACTTCTGGAGGTCGAGGACCTCAGGGTCGCCTACGGCAAGATCGAGGCCGTCAAGGGCATCTCCTTCTCCGTCGAGGCGGGCCAGGTCGTCGCCCTGATCGGCACCAACGGCGCCGGCAAGACCACGACCCTGCGGACCCTGTCCGGACTGATCAAGCCGTCCGCCGGCCGGGTCACCTTCGACGGCCAGGAGCTCAACGGCATCCCGGCCCACAAGGTCGTCTCGCTCGGTCTCGCCCACTCCCCCGAGGGCCGGCACATCTTCCCCCGGCTCTCCATCGAGGAGAACCTCCAGCTCGGCGCCTTCCTCCGCAGCGACAAGGCCGGCATCGAGAAGGACATCCAGAAGGCCTACGACCTCTTCCCGATCCTGGGCGAGCGTCGCAAGCAGGCCGCGGGCACCCTCTCCGGCGGCGAGCAGCAGATGCTCGCGATGGGCCGGGCGCTGATGTCCCAGCCCAAGCTGCTGATGCTGGACGAGCCCTCGATGGGCCTCTCCCCGATCATGATGCAGAAGATCATGGAGACCATCGCGGCGCTGAAGTCCGAGGGCATGACGATCCTGCTCATAGAGCAGAACGCGCAGGCCGCGCTCTCCCTCGCGGACTACGGGTACGTGATGGAGGTCGGCACGGTGAAGCTCTCCGGCACCGGCCAGGACCTGCTGGTCAACGACGACGTGCGCAAGACGTACCTCGGCGAGGACTGAGCACCCGGTCCGCCCACGACGGAAGGCCCGCCCCACAGTGCTGTGGGGCGGGCCTTCTTCACGTCGCCGTGCGGCGCCGGGACTACTGCTCCTTGTCCCGCGCGGCCTTCTTCTCCTCGGCGTCCTCGATGACGGCCTCGGCGACCTGCTGCATCGACATGCGGCGGTCCATGGAGGTCTTCTGGATCCAGCGGAAGGCGGCCGGCTCCGTCAGCCCGTACTGCGTCTGCAGCACCGACTTGGCGCGGTCCACCAGCTTGCGGGTCTCCAGTCGCTGGGAGAGGTCGGCGACCTCCTTCTCCAGGGCGCGGAGCTCCGCGAAGCGGGAGACGGCCATCTCGATGGCCGGGACCACGTCGCTCTTGCTGAACGGCTTCACCAGGTACGCCATCGCGCCGGCGTCCCGGGCGCGCTCGACCAGCTCGCGCTGCGAGAAGGCGGTGAGCATGAGGACCGGGGCGATGGACTCGCCGGCGATCTTCTCCGCGGCCGAGATGCCGTCCAGGACGGGCATCTTCACGTCCAGGATGACGAGGTCGGGGCGGTGCTCGCGGGCGAGCTCGACGGCCTTGGCGCCGTCACCGGCCTCGCCTACGACCGTGTACCCCTCTTCCTCCAGCATCTCTTTGAGATCGAGGCGGATGAGGGCCTCGTCCTCGGCGATGACGACACGGGTCGTCAGCGGCGGGACGTGCGACGCCTCGGCGTCGTCGGCGGGCTGGGGCGACTCGGGGGCGGTCACGGGGGCTCCTCGTTACGGGGCAGTGCGCTGCACCAGGAAGCCTACCTAGCTGCTGGCCGGACCAGTGACCGGGTACACTCCCACTGGCAACGCCGGGTTGGCGCAATTGGCTGACGCGGAGGTCTCAAACACCTCTGTCCGAAAGGACGTGTGGGTTCGAATCCCATACCCGGCACCATCCTGTAAGCGGACGCTCACCTTCGTGTGAATGTCCGCTTTTCGCTGCGCACGGCGATGAATCATTGCACAGAGTCATTGCATGAACTTTCACGGCCCGGAAGTGCGGCAGCGGGCGGTCGCACTGCTGCGCAGCGGCGCCAGGAACGCGGATGTGGCGCGCGAACTCGACGTTCCTCAAGGCACGATCGGCTACTGGAAGCACGAGGACCGCGCGAAGCGGGGCGAGTGCCCGGGACGACCCGACCCGAAATGTCCCCGCTGTGACGGACGGGACCTGGACGAGGCGGCGTACGCATATCTCCTCGGTTTCTATCTGGGCGACGGCCACATCAGCACATATTCGGCGCACCGAGTGCCGAACCTCATGATCACCCTTGATGACACCTGGCCGGGTGTGCAGGACGATGCCGAGGTTGCCATGCGTCGAGTCTTCCCGGACAACGCCACGTGCCGCGTCCGCAGGAAGGGCTGTCACAACATCAAGGTGTACTCCCTGCACCTCGCCTGTCTCTTCCCCCAGCACGGACCGGGGAGGAAGCACGAGCGCCGCATCGCCCTCGAACCATGGCAGCAGGCGATCGTCGACGTACACCCCTGGGAGTTCATCCGGGGCCTCATCTACTCCGACGGATGCCGGATCACCAACTGGACCACACGCCTCGTCGGTGGCGAGCCCAAGCGGTACGAATACCCCCGGTACTTCTTCACCAACAAGTCCCACGACATCCGGAGACTGCTCGGCGACACCCTCGACAGGGTCGGTGTCGAATGGACGAGCACCCATCGCGGCACCGACCCGTACAACATCTCCGTCGCCCGCAAAGCCTCCGTCGCCCTCATGGACGCCCACGTCGGACCCAAGTACTGACTAGGTCAGGGGGGCGCCGATGTGGTGGACGCGGACGAGGTTGGTGGAGCCGGCGACGCCGGGCGGGGAGCCGGCGGTGATGACGACGATGTCGCCCGGTCGGCAGCGGCCGATGCGGAGGAGCTCCTCGTCGACCTGGGCGACCATGGCGTCGGTGGAGTCGACGTGGGGGCCGAGGAAGGTCTCGACGCCCCAGGTGAGGTTGAGCTGGGAGCGCGTGGCCGGGTCGGGGGTGAAGGCCAGCAGGGGGATCGGCGAGCGGTAGCGGGAGAGGCGCCGGACGGTGTCGCCGGACTGGGTGAAGGCGACGAGGAACTTGGCGCCGAGGAAGTCGCCCATCTCGGCGGCGGCGCGGGCGACGGCTCCGCCCTGGGTGCGGGGCTTGTTCCGTTCGGTCAGCGGGGGCAGGCCCTTGGCGAGGACGTCCTCCTCGGCGGCTTCGACGATCCGGCCCATGGTGCGGACGGTCTCGATGGGGTAGCGGCCGACGCTGGTCTCGCCGGAGAGCATGACGGCGTCGGTGCCGTCGATGACGGCGTTGGCGACGTCGCTGGCCTCGGCGCGGGTGGGCCGGGAGTTGTCGATCATCGAGTCGAGCATCTGGGTGGCGACGATGACCGGCTTGGCATTGCGCTTGGCGAGTTTGACGGCGCGCTTCTGGACGATCGGCACCTGTTCGAGGGGCATCTCGACGCCGAGGTCGCCGCGGGCGACCATGATGCCGTCGAAGGCGGCGACGATCTCCTCGATGTTCTCGACGGCCTGCGGTTTCTCGATCTTGGCGATGACGGGGAGCCTGCGGCCCTCCTCGTCCATGATCCGGTGGACGTCGTCGATGTCTCGGGCGCTGCGGACGAAGGAGAGGGCGATGACGTCGGCGCCGGTGCGCAGCGCCCAGCGGAGGTCCTCGATGTCCTTCTCGGAGAGGGCGGGGACGGAGACGGCGACGCCGGGGAGGTTGAGGCCCTTGTGGTCGGAGACCATGCCGCCCTCGATGACGAGGGTGTTCACGCGGGGGCCGTCGACGGAGGTGACCTCCAGGGTGACGCGCCCGTCGTCGACGAGGATGCGTTCGCCGGGGGTGACGTCCTGGGCGAGGCCGGCGTAGGTGGTGCCGCAGCAGTGGCGGTCGCCCTCGGTCGGTTCGACGGTGATGGTGAACTCGTCGCCGCGTTCAAGCAGTACGGGTCCCTCGCGGAAGCGGCCGAGGCGGATCTTCGGGCCTTGAAGGTCGGCGAGGACGCCGACGCTGCGGCCGGTCTCGTCGGCGGCTTTGCGGACGCGCTGGTAGCGGTCCTCGTGCTCGGCGTAGGTGCCGTGGCTGAGGTTGAGGCGGGCCACGTCCATTCCGGCCTCGACCAACGCCTTGATCTGGTCGTATGTTTCGGTGGCGGGCCCAAGGGTACAAACGATTTTCGCTCGGCGCATGGGTCGAGCCTAGGGCTTACCGACGAGTAGGAAATCGGCGCGGCATGACTACTCAACAACCTTTCCGTGAAAGGTTGTTGACAAGACTTGAATCTGTGCACCGGCGTGCTCCGATGAGCGATTTCCGCCCCCCGGAGCCGCCCGTCTCAGAGTGCGGGCGGCCGCATCGTGAAGCGCGCGACGACCTCCGCCGTGACCGTCTGACGCTGCGGTGCGAGGTCCAGCGGCGGGGCCTCGACGGCCTCTTCCGCCGCGAAGGCGACCGGGGCGCCGCGGAAGCCGCCGCCCCTGGGCAGCGGGGGTCCGTCGAGGCCGGCGTCCGAGAGTTCGAGGAGTGAGGCGAGGGAGGTGCCCAGCGCCTCGGCGTACGCGCGTGCGCGGCGCACGGCCTCGGTGACCGCGAGCCGGCGCGCCTCGGCGTACGCCGGGGACTCCGGCCGCAGCGCCCACCAGGGGCCGTCGACGCTCGTCATCTCCAGGTCGGCGAGCCGGGTGACGAGTTCCCCGAGGGCGGTGAAGTCGGTGAGTTCGGCGGTGACCCGCACCCGGCCCTCGTAGGCGTGGACGCGTTCGCCGCGGCCGCGCCGGCCGAGTTCGGGGGCGATGGAGAGCCGGCCGGTCTCCAGTTTCTCGAGGCCGTCGCCGGCGGCCTTGACCAGGTCGATCACCCGGGCGTTGCGGCGGGTGAGGTCGGCGAGGGCGGTGGCGCGGTCGGTGCCCCGGGCGGAGACGGTGATCCAGATGCCGGCGAGCTCGGGGTCGACGTCGAGTCGTCCCTCGCCGCGGACCGTCACCTGGGGTGCGTCGGGGGTCGCGTGTTCCTGTGTCACGTCCGGATCCTCCGTGTTCGGCTGCGATCGTCCGTCGAACACTTTCCCACTCCGTAACCCGGAAGGTCTGTTGCCGGGGGTGCGTCTGAGCCAGAATCTACGCGCGTTGTGCGCCACGGTCGGCGCCGGCGCCACAGAACCACAAGGGGAGAACACACATGCCGCTGAACCGCAGGACGTTCCTGGAGCGCTCGGCCGCCGCCGGGGCCGGAGTGGCCGTCGCCGGAGCCGTCGCCGTTCCCGCCGAGGCCCACGGCCCCGGCCGTCCGCGTCCGCAGAAGCGGTACTCGTTCACCGTGATGGGCACCACCGACCTGCACGGCAACGTCTTCAACTGGGACTACTTCACGGACAAGGAGTTCGACGACAAGGCGCACAACGACGTCGGCCTCGCGAAGATCTCGACGCTGGTCGACCGGGTCCGCGAGGAGAAGGGCCGCCGCAACACCCTGCTCATCGACGCCGGCGACACCATCCAGGGCACCCAGCTGTCGTACTACTACGCCAAGGTCGACCCGATCACCGCCCGTCGCGGCCCGGTCCACCCGATGGCCCAGGCCATGAACGCCATCGGCTACGACGCCGCGGCGCTCGGCAACCACGAGTTCAACTACGGCATCCCGGTGCTGCGGAAGTTCGAGGAGCAGTGCGACTTCCCGCTGCTCGGTGCCAACGCGCTGGACGCGAAGACGCTGCGCCCGGCCTTCGCCCCGTACAGCATGCACCGGCTGCGCACCCCGCACGGCAAGGACGTGCGGGTGGCGGTCCTCGGTCTGACGAACCCGGGCATCGCGATCTGGGACAAGGCGAACGTGACCGGCAGGATGGTCTTCCCGGGGCTGGAGGAGCAGGCCGCGAAGTGGGTGCCGAAGCTGCGCTCGATGGGCGCGGACGTGGTCGTCGTCTCGGCGCACTCCGGCTCCAGCGGCACCTCGTCCTACGGTGACCAGCTGCCGTACGTGGAGAACGCGGCCGGGCTCGTCGCCGAGCAGGTCCCCGGCATCGACGCGATCCTCGTCGGCCACGCGCACACGGAGATCCCCGAGTACCGGATCGCGAACAAGGAGACCGGCAAGGAGGTGGTGCTCTCCGAGCCGCTGAAGTGGGGGCAGCGCCTCACCCTCTTCGACTTCGACCTGGTGTGGGAGAAGGGCCGCTGGACGGTCGAGAAGGTCGCCGCGCAGGTCCTGAACTCCAACACGGTGGAGGAGGACCCGAAGATCACCGGGCTGCTCGCGGACGAGCACAGGAAGGTCGTCGCGTACGTCAACCAGGTGATCGGCACCTCCACCGCGGCGATGACCACGGCCGACGCGCCGTGGAAGGACGAGCCGATCATCGACCTGATCAACGTGGTGCAGGCCGAGACGGTGAAGGCGGCCCTGGCGGGCGGCGCGTACGCCGGGCTGCCGGTGCTCTCGCAGGCGTCCTGCTTCTCGCGGACGGCCCGGATCCCGGCGGGCGAGATCAGCATCAAGGACGCGGCCGGGCTGTACCCCTTCGAGAACACGCTGGAGGCCCGTCTGCTGACCGGCGCCCAGCTGAAGGACTACCTGGAGTACTCGGCGAAGTACTACGTCCGGACGGCGGCGGGGGCGCCCGTCGACACGGCGAAGCTGACCAACGCGGACAACACGCCGGACTACAACTACGACGCGGTGTCGGGTCTGACCTACGAGATCGACATCGCGCAGCCGGCGGGCTCGCGGATCGTGGGCCTGGCGTTCGAGGGCAAGCCGCTCGACCCGGCCGCGCGGTTCGTCCTCGCGGTCAACAACTACCGGGCGAGCGGCGGCGGCGCGTTCCCGCACGTGGCGGCCGCCCAGCAGCTGTGGGCCAACTCGGACGAGATCCGCAACACCATCATCCAGTGGGTGCAGGCCAAGGGGACGGTGGACCCGGGCCTCTTCGCGTCGGTGGACTGGAAGCTGACCCGGGACGGTGTGCCGGTGTTCTAGGCGCCGCCTAGACGAGCGGAGTGAGAGGCGTCAGCTTCTGGCCCTGGGCCGGGATGCTCGGCGCCTCTCGCGTCTCCAGGCCGAAGCTGGTGAAGGCGGTGCGGCGGGGCAGCGGGTACGGCTCCTTGCCGGTGACCGCGTTGAGGATGGTGGCGCTGCGCCAGGCGGCGAGGCCGAGGTCGGGGGCGCCGACGCCGTGGGTGTGCCGCTCGGCGTTCTGGACGTAGACGGAGCCGGTGACGGACGGGTCGAGGACCAGCCGGTACCGCTCGTCGACCCGGGCGCGGCCGGCGGCGTCGTGGCGGAGGTAGGGGTCGAGGCCGGCGAGCATCCGCTCGACGGGGCGTTCGCGGTAGCCGGTGGCGAGGACGACGGCGTCGGTGATGAGCCGGGAGCGGGTGCCCTGCTGGAGGTGTTCCAGGTGGAGTTCGACCTGGGTGGTGGCGACCCGGCCGGCGGTGCGGACCCGGACGCCGGGGGTGAGGACGGCGTCGGGCCAGCCGCCGTGCAGCGTCCTGCGGTAGAGCTCGTCGTGGATGGCGGCGATGGTGTCGGCGTCGATGCCCTTGTGGAGCTGCCACTGGCGGGGCACGAGGTCGCCGCGGACGGGCTCGGGCAGGGCGTGGAAGTAGCGGGTGTAGTCGGGGGTGAAGTGCTCCAGGCCGAGCTTGGAGTACTCCATGGGGGCGAAGGCCTCGGTGCGGGCGAGCCAGTGGATGCGTTCGGCTCCGGCGGGGCGGGAGCGGAGGAGGTCGAGGAAGACCTCGGCGCCGGACTGGCCGGAGCCGATGACGGTGACGTGTCCGGCGGCGAGGAGCGTGTCGCGGTGGGCGAGGTAATCGGCGGAGTGGATGACGGGGACGCCGGGGGCGTCGGCGAGCGGCTTGAGGGGTTCGGGGACGTAGGGCTCGGTGCCGACGCCGAGGACGACGTTGCGGGTGTAGGCGCGGCCGAGGGCCTCGGCCTCGCCGCCGGGGTCGATCTGGGTGAAGTCGACCTCGAAGAGGCGGCGTTCGGGGTTCCAGCGGACGGAGTCGACCTGGTGGCCGAAGTGGAGGCCGGGGAGGCGTTCGCTGACCCAGCGGCAGTAGGCGTCGTACTCGGCGCGCTGGATGTGGAACTTCTCGGCGAAGTAGAAGGGGAAGAGGCGCTCGCGGCTCTTCAGGTAGTTGAGGAAGGTCCAGGGGCTGGCCGGGTCGGCGAGGGTCACCAGGTCCGCGAGGAAGGGGACCTGGAGGGTGGCGCCGTCGATGAGGAGTCCGGGGTGCCACCGGAAGGCGGGCTGCTGCTCGTAGAAGGTGGCGGCGAGTCCGCCGGGCACGCCGTGGGCGAGGGCGGCGAGCGAGAGGTTGAAGGGGCCGATGCCGACGCCCACGAGGTCGTGGGGCTGGTCGGGTTCCTGCTGGGGGGTGCTGCCGGTCATCGGTGCGTGCTGCCTTCCACGAGGGTGATGAGCTGGGCCAGGTCGCCGGGGGTGGCGTGGGGGTTGAGCAGGGTGGCCTTGAGCCAGAGGCGGCCGTCGGCGGTGGCGCGGCCGAGGACGGCGCGGCCATCGGCGAGGAGGTCGCGGCGGATCGCGGCGACGGTCTCGTCGTCGGCGTCGACGGGCCGGAAGAGGACCGTGGTGAGGGTGGGGCGGGCGCGCAGCTCCAGGCCGGGGGTCTTCTCGACGAGGTCGGCGAGGTCCCGGGCGCGTTCCACGCAGGCGTCGACGAGGGCGCCGAGGCCGTCGCGGCCGAGGGCGCGGAGGGTGACGGCGGTTTTGAGGACGTCGGGGCGGCGGGTGGTGCGCAGGGAGCGTCCGAGGAGGTCGGGGAGGCCGGCCTCGGTGTCGTCGTCGGCGTTGAGGTAGTCGGCGGTGTGGTCGAGGGCGGCGAGGTCGGCGGCCTCGCGGACGGCGAGGAGTCCGGCGGCGGCCGGCTGCCAGCCGAGTTTGTGGAGGTCGACGGTGACGGTGCGGGCCCGGTCGAGGCCGTGCAGGAGCGGGCGGTGGGTGCGGCTGAAGAGGGCGGGGCCTCCGTAGGCGGCGTCGACGTGGAGGGTGGCGCCGTGGGCGTCGCAGGTGTCGGCGAGGGCGGGGAGGGGGTCGATCAGGCCCTCGTCGGTGGTGCCGGCGGTGGCGGCGACGAGGACGGGGCCCTCGGTGCGGGCGAGGGCGTCGGCGAGGGCGGCCGGGTCCATGGTGCCGCGGGGGGTGGGCACGGTGACGGGCTCGGGCATGCCGAGGAGCCAGGTGGCGCGGCGGAAGGAGTGGTGGGCGTTGGCGCCGACGACGGTGCGGAGGGCGCCGTGGCGTTCGCGGGCCAGGAGCAGGGCGAGCTGGTTGGACTCGGTGCCGCCGGTGGTGACGAGGGCGTCCGGGGCGGGCGCGGCGGGGAAGACCTCGGCGGCGAGGGCGGCGGTGACCCGGTGTTCCAGGGCGGAGGCGGCGGGCGCCTGGTCCCAGGAGTCCATGGAGGGGTTCAGCGCGGAGGCGGCCAGGTCGGCGGCGGCGGCGAGCGCGAGCGGCGGGGTGTGGAGGTGGGCGGCGCAGAGGGGGTGGGCGGGGTCGGCGGCGCCTCGTGCCAGGGCGTGGACGAGGGTCCGCAGGGCCTCGTCGGCGCCGGTGCCGGTCTCGGGGAGTACGGCTCCGAGGGCCGCCGTCCGTGCGGCCACGACGTCCGGGCCGCCGGCCGGAAGCGGGCCGCCGCGCTCCGCCGCGCCGGTGCGGAGGGCGTCGAGGACGGTGTCCAGGAGGGGGCGGAGGGCGTCGGGGCCGGGGGTGCCTCCGGCGAGGGGTGGGGGTGCGGCACGCATGGACGACAGCGTGGCGGGCCCTGGTGGGGCGTGTCCGGGGAGTGGCCGCTTGTGACCCGAACGAGGGACACGCGGGGGCGGGGCGGGGGGCCCGGGCAGGTAGAGGGGGTGTGGTCCCCGGGGGGGGCACGCAGCGGGCGGGTGCGCGGCAGGCGGGGAGGGTGCGCCGTCGCGGGCGGGGCGGTTGTGCCGTCGCGGGGCGGGACAGGTGCGCCGTCGCGGGGCGGGCTGGTCTGGCGTCGCGGGGCGGGCGGGTCTGGCGTCGCGGGGCGGGCGGGGGTGCCCGTGGCCCCGGCGCAGGGTGGTGCCCTGCGCCGGGGGGCGGGATCAGGCGGTGCGGACCGCGAGGGCCCGGCGGAGGTCGTCGAGCTGGTCGACGAGCTTGCGGCGGAGGGCCGGGATGACGGTGTCGTCGGCGAGGTGGGCCTCGCCGAGGGCGAGGGAGTCGGCGTCGACGGCGAAGGCCGGGAAGGCGTAACGGCCGGCGGCCTCGGCCATGGCGGGGCCCCGGCGGTCCCCGAGGGCGGCGGCGTCGGCGTAGAAGCGGGTCACGTAGGCGCGGACGAGGTCGGCCTGTTCGGGCTGCCAGAAGCCCTGGGCGGTGGCGGTGAAGAGGTAGTTGGACAGGTCGTCGGTGTCGAAGAGGGCGGACCAGGCCGCGGCCTTGGCGGCCGGGTCCGGGAGGGCGGCGCGGCAGCGGGCTGCGCCCTCCTCGCCGGTGGCGCTGGGGTCCCGTTCCAGCTCGGCGGCGATCGCGGCCTCGTCGGTGGCGCCGAGGACGGCGAGGCGGGCCAGGATGCGCCAGCGGAGCTCGGGGTCGAGTTCGGGGCCGCCGTGGACGGTGCCCTCGTCGAGCCAGGAGGCGATCTTGTCGGGGGTGGTGGCGCTGTCGACGAGGGCCCGGACGGCGGTGAGGCGGAGGCCGGGCGACTCGCCGTCCTCGGTGCGGCGGAGCAGGTCGCGGGCGATCTCGCCGATCTTGGCGAGCGCGGCGGGGCGCTCGTCCTCGGTGACGTACCGGTCGGCGATCTGGGTGCGGGCGAAGCCGAGGACGCCCTGGAGGAGGGCGAGTTCGGTCTCGTGGGGCAGGTGCGCGAGGGCGGTCTCGAGGTAGTCGGCGGGGGCGAGGTCGCCGTCGCGGACCATGTCGCGCAGGGCGTTCCAGACGACGGCGCGGGTCAGCGGGTCGGGGATGCGGGAGAGGCCGCGCAGGGCGCTCTCCAGGGAGACCTCGTCGAAGCGGAGCTTGGTGTAGGTGAGGTCCTCGTCGTTGAGGACGACGAGGGCGGGGCGGGGGCCGGTGAGCTCCAGGGGCTCGTCCTGCGGCACGTCGACCTCGCGGCGTTCGCGGAGCACGAGGTCGCCGGAGGGATCGCGGTCGTGGACGCCGACGGAGATGCGGTGGGGGCGGCTGCCGTCGCGGTCGACGGAGAGCCGCCAGGTGCTGCCGGTGCCGTCGAGGCGGGGGGTGAGGGTGTCGACGCCGGTCGTCCGGAGCCACTGGTCGGCCCAGGCGTGGACGTCGCGGTCGGTGGCGGCGGCGAGGTTGTCGATGAAGTCGGCGAGCGTGGCGTTGCCGAACCGGTGGCGCTTGAAGTGGATGTTGATGCCGGCGAGGAAGTCCTTCTCGCCGAGCCAGGTGACGAGCTGGCGGAGCGCGGAGGCGCCCTTGGCGTAGGAGATGCCGTCGAAGTTGAGGAGCGCGGAGGCGGTGTCGGGGACGGCCTCCGGGTCGGGGGCGACGGGGTGGGTGGAGGGCCGCTGGTCGGCCTCGTAGCCCCATGCCTTGCGGGCGACGCCGAAGTCGACCCAGGTGTCGGGGAAGAGGTCGGAGCACGCCTCGTTGACGGTCTGGAAGCCCATGTACTCGGCGAAGGACTCGTTCAGCCAGATGTCGTCCCACCAGCGCAGGGTGACGAGGTCGCCGAACCACATGTGGGCCATCTCGTGGGCGATGACCATGGCGCGGGTCTGGCGTTCGGTGACGGTGACGGCGGAGCGGAAGACGAACTCGTCGCGGAAGGTGACGAGTCCGGGGTTCTCCATGGCGCCGGCGTTGAACTCGGGGACGAACGCCTGGTCGTAGGAGTCGAAGGGGTAGGGCTCGTCGAACTTCTCGTGGTAGCGGTCGTAGCACGCCTTGGTGACGGCGAGGATCTCGTCGGCGTCGGCGTCGAGGTGGGGGGCGAGGGAGCGGCGGCAGTGGAGGCCGAAGGGCAGTCCGGCGTGTTCGGTGCGGACGGAGTGCCAGGGGCCGGCGGCGACGCAGACGAAGTAGGTGGAGAGCAGCGGCGTGGGGGCGGCGAGCCAGCTGCCGTCGGGCTGCCGTTCGGTGACGCTGTTGGAGAGGACGGTCCAGCCGTCGGGGGCGGTGACGGCCAGTTCGAAGACGGCCTTGAGGTCGGGCTGGTCGAAGGCGGCGAAGACGCGCTGGACGTCCTCCATGAAGAGCTGGGTGTAGACGTACGACTCGCCGTCCGTGGGGTCCTTGAAGCGGTGCATGCCCTCGCCGGTGCGGGAGTACCGCATGACGGCGTCGACGCTCAGGGTGTGCTCGCCCTCGGTGAGGGTCAGCGGGAGGCGGTTCCCGTCGAGGGCGGCGACGTCGAGGGGTTCGCCGTCGAGGACGGCGGCGTGGAGGGTCTCGGGCTTGAGCTCGACGAAGGTGTCCCCCGCGGCGCGGGCCGTGAAGCGGATGAGGCTCCGTGACGTGAAGGTCTCGTCGCCGGTCGTGAGGTCGAGGTCCACGCGGTAGTGGTGGACGTCGAGGAGCTGGGCACGGGTCTGCGCTTCGTCGCGCGTCAGTACGGACATGCGCCCTATGCTGCCCGATGCCGGGGGTGTCGGGCAGGGGTGGTGGCGTATCCGCGCTCAGGCGAGTCCGGAGCCGTCGAGGTGGGCGAAGGCCGCGGTGATGCGGGGGCGGTCGTATCCGGCGGGACCGGCGGCGCCGCTGGAGAGCAGGGCGTGGAGCAGGACGCGGGCCTTGGCGGGGTCGAGGGGGCCGGCCGGGACGAGTCCGTGGTGCAGCAGGTCGTACTCGGAGCCGGGTCCGCGGTAGGTCTGCGCGAGGGTGGTGCCGCCGCCGGTGCGGGAGGCGAGGACGACCGGGATGCGGCGGGCGAGGGCGGCGAGCGGTTCGACGAGCCAGGTGGGGGCGTGGCCGGCGCCGAACGCGGCGACGACGAGGCCCTGGAAGCGGTCGTCGACGGCGTCGAGGAGTTCGCCGCGGTCGCCCTGGGAGAGGGTCACGAGGGCCACCCGTACCGCCGGGTCGAAGGAGAGCCGGCAGACCGCGGAGGGCACGGCGGGGCGGAGCAGGATCCGGGGCTCGCCCTCGACGACGGTGCCGAGGGGTCCGGCGCCGGGCGAGGCAAAGGTGGCGACGGAGGTGGTGTGGGTCTTGCGGGCGTGGCGGGCGGCGTGGATCTCGTCGGCGAGGACGACCAGGACGCCGAGGTTCCGGCAGGCGGGGTCGGCGGCGACGGCGAGGGCGGCGGCGAGGTTGGCGGGGCCGTCGGCGCCGGGCAGGTCGGGGCGGCGCATGGCGCCGGTGACGACGACGGGCTGTTCGGTGGTGCAGAGCAGGTCGAGGAGGAAGGCGGTCTCCTCCAGGGTGTCGGTGCCCTGGACGACGACGACGCCGGAGCCGCCGGCGACGGTCTCGCGCACCTCGTCGGCGAGGGCGGCGAGGTCCTCGTGGGTGACGGAGGAGCTGGGGACGCGGCGGAAGTCACGGAGGACGACGTCCTCGGGGGCGCCGAGTCCGGCGAGGACCTCCCGGCCGGTCATGCGGGCCGCGTCACCGCCGCGCGCGGAGATGGTGCCTCCGAGGGTGAAGACCGTGACGCGGGCCATCAGCGTGCTCCGTCCGCAATCGTCTCGTGGTGGCGGATGACCTCGGCGATGATGAAGTTGAGGAGTTTCTCCGCGAAGGCCGGGTCCAGTCTTGCGCTCTCGGCGAGTTCTCGCAGCCGGGCGATCTGGCGGGCCTCGCGGGCGGGGTCGGCGGGCGGCAGCTGGTGCTCGGCCTTGAGGACGCCGACCTGCTGGGTGCACTTGAAGCGCTCGGCGAGCATGTGCACGACCGCCGCGTCGATGTTGTCGATGCTCTCGCGCAGCCGGGTCAGTTCGGCGATGACGGTCGGGTCGATCTCGCTGGTGTCGCTCATGATCTGCGAGCTTAGACGGATCCCGGGGGGATCGTGGGCGGGTGTTCGGGATCCGGAACGCGGTCGCTCCAGCCGCCGTGGACGGTGTGGCCCTGCTGCTCGCGGAAGCGGACGGGGGCGGTGCCGACGCGGCGGGTGAAGAGGCGGGAGAAGTAGGCGGGGTCGTCGTAGCCGACGCGGCGCGCGACGGCGGCGACGGGCAGTTCGGTGGCGGCGAGGAGTTCCTTGGCGCGGCCGAGGCGGACGGTGAGGAGGTAGTCCTTGGGGCTGCATCCCGCGGCGCGGCGGACGGCGGTGCGCAGCTCGGCCGGGGTCATGCCGTGCCGGGTGGCGTGCTCGGCGACGGAGAGGGGCCGGAAGGCGTCGCGGGCGAGGGCGGCGAGGACGGGGTCGCCGTCGGCGTTGGTGTCGGCGCGGGCGCGGCGCAGGGCGACGAGGAGTTCGTGGACGGCGGCGCCGGTCTCGACTTCGAGGAGGGGGTTGCCGGGGCGTGCGGCGCGGGCGATGCGGCCGATGGCGGCGCGGGCGGGGGCGGCGTCGGAGAGGGGGACGACGGGGCGGTCGGGTTCGATGTAGCCGAGTTCGGTGTAGGTGGCGGTGGCGGGTCCGGAGAAGTCGACGAATGCCTCGTCCCAGCCGGTGCCGGGGTCGGCGCCGTAGTGGTGGGGGGTGCCGGGGGTGAGCCAGAGGAGGGCGGGGGCGGTGACGGCGGTGCGGCGGCCGTCGGCGCCGCGGTACCAGCCGCCGCCGGCGGAGACGACGACGGCGACGTGGTGGTCGAGGGTGCGGGGGCCGACCGCGGGGAGGGTGCCGTGCTGGAGGCCGACGCCGAGGCAGACGAGGCCGAGCTTCTGGTGGACGGGGCTGGGCGTGAAGTAGCGCATCCAGGTGTGGTACATGCCGCGGGCCCCTCCGTTGCGTCCAAACTTCGACGATCTTTGTCCATGGACCGGCTCGCCGCCAGGGGGTGAGGGTGAGGCCATGAGCACGTTCGCTGTGGGTGACGAGGACTTTCTGCTCGACGGGCGGCCCGTGCGGCTGCTCTCGGGGGCGCTGCACTACTTCCGGGTGCACGAGGGCCTGTGGGAGCACCGCCTCGGGATGCTGCGGGCGATGGGGCTCAACTGTGTCGAGACGTACGTGCCCTGGAACCTGTACGAGGCGGAGC
Source organism: Streptomyces sp. NPDC104202 (assembly GCF_055584185.1). NCBI lineage: Bacteria > Bacillati > Actinomycetota > Actinomycetes > Kitasatosporales > Streptomycetaceae > Streptomyces > Streptomyces sp. NPDC104202. The sequence goes on from NZ_JBVJMN010000030.1 coordinate 89,507, forward strand.
CGGGCCGGTACGGGGACGTGGACGAGCTCGGGCGGTTCCTGGACGCGGTGGCCCGGGCGGGGATGTGGGCGATCGTGCGGCCGGGTCCGTACATCTGCGCCGAGTGGGAGAACGGCGGTCTGCCGCACTGGCTGACCGGTCCGCTCGGGCGGCGGGTGCGGACGCTGGACCCGGAGTTCCTGGCGCCGGTGGCGGCGTGGTTCCGGCGGCTGCTGCCGCAGGTGGTGGAGCGGCAGGTGGACCGGGGCGGTCCGGTGGTCCTGGTGCAGGTGGAGAACGAGTACGGGAGCTACGGCAGCGATCTGGCGTATCTGGAGTGGGTGGCGGAGCTGCTGCGCGACTGCGGGGTGGGCGTGCCGCTGTTCACCTCGGACGGGCCGGAGGACCACATGCTGACGGGCGGCGGTGTGCCGGGGGTGCTGGCGACGGCGAACTTCGGCTCGGGGGCGCGGGAGGGGTTCGCGACGCTGCGGCGCCACCGGCCGTCGGGGCCGCTGATGTGCATGGAGTTCTGGTGCGGCTGGTTCGACCACTGGGGCACGGAGCACGCGGTGCGGGACGCGGCGGACGCGGCGGAGGCGCTGCGGGAGATCCTGGAGTGCGGGGCGTCGGTCAATCTGTACATGGCGCACGGGGGCACGAACTTCGCGGGCTGGGCGGGGGCGAACCGGGCGGGCGAGCTGCACGACGGGGCGCTGCGGCCGACGGTCACCTCGTACGACTACGACGCGCCGGTGGACGAGGCGGGGCTGCCGACGGAGAAGTACCGGCTGTTCCGCGAGGTGCTGTCCGCGTACGCGGAGGGGCCGCTGCCGGAGGTGCCGGCGCCTCCGGTGCGGCTGTCGGCGCCGGTGCGCGGCGGCTTCGACGGCTGGGCGCCGCTGGAGGAGGTCCTGGGGGTGCTGGGCGGCGAGGAGCGGGTCGCGCCGGTGCCGCCGACCTTCGAGGAGCTGGGGGTGGACCGGGGGCTGGTCCGCTACCGGGTGGCGGTTCCGGGGCCTCGGCAGCCGTATCCGCTGGGGGTGACGGGGCTGCGGGACCGGGCCACGGTGTACGTCGACGGGGTCCTGGCGGGGGTGCTGGCGGAGGAGGACGGCCGGCTCGCCGAGCCGGTGGCGGGTCCGGCGGTGGTCGATCTGTGGGTGGAGTCGCTGGGCCGGGTGAACTACGGTCCGCGGCTCGCCGAGCCGAAGGGCATCACCGGCGGCGTGCGGCACGAGCGGCAGTATCTGCACGGTGTGCGGGCCCGCGGTCTGCGGCTGGACGCCTTCGGGGCGGACGCGGTGGGCAAGGTGCCGTTCGCCGCGGTGCCGGCGGGTGCGGGTCCCGGTCTGTACCGGGCGGTCCTCGACGTGCCGGGCGCGGGGGACGCGGTCCTGCGGCTGCCGGGTGCGACGCGGGGCTTCGTGTGGGTCAACGGTTTCTGTCTGGGCCGTTACTGGGCCGTGGGTCCACAGGACTCGTTGTTCGTCCCGGGTCCGGTGGTCCGCGAGGGCGCCAACGAGGTGTGGGTGCTGGAGCTGGAGGGCGCGGCGGCCTCGGTCGAGCTGGCCTGAGGTCCGGCGGCCGCGGTCGAGACGGCGTGAGGCCCGGCGGCCGCGGTCGAGCTGGGCTGAGGTCCGGCGGCCCCGGTCGAGACGGCGTGAGGCCCGGGGCCGGGCGGGGGCCGGGGCCGGGACGCGGGAGGGCCCCGGGGTGGTGTGCCCCGGGGCCCTCCCCTCTCGGGTTACAGCGTGGCCGCGGCCGACTTGATCGCGGCGGCGAAGGTCGAGACCTCCGTGTAGACGCCGGGGTAGCCGGCCCGCGCGCAACCCTCGCCCCAGCTCACGATGCCCACCTGGATCCAGGCACCGGCGTTGTCCTTGCGGAACATGGGGCCGCCGGAGTCGCCCTGGCAGGTGTCGACCCCGCCCTGGCTGTAGCCGGCACAGATCTCCTCGGCGGGGACGAGGTCGCTGCCGTACGACGCCTGGCAGGAGGCGTCGGAGACGAACGGGACGTTCGCCTTCAGCAGGTACCGCTGCTGTCCGCCGCCCTCGCGCGCGGCGCCCCAGCCGGCCACGGTGAAGGTGCCGCTGTTGTAGGCCGTGGTGTCGGCGATCTTCAGGTTGGGCAGCGAGCTGATCGGGCTGGCGAGCTTGATCAGCGCCCAGTCCTTGCCCTTGCCGTTGTAGCCGGGGGCCTGCAGGACCTTGGTGGACCTGACCTTGATGGCGCTGCTCGACTGGAGGTCGACGACACCGGCGGTGGCGGTGATGCTGGTGTTGTTGCCGGAGCCGCTCACGCAGTGGGCGGCGGTGAGGACGACCTGGGGGCTGATCAGGGAGCCGCCGCAGCCCATGGAGAGCCGGACCATCCAGGGGAACTCGCCCTGGGCGGCGCGGGTGCCGCCGACGACGGGGGCCGGGGCCGCTGAGGCGGAGGTGGTGGGCTGGAGGCTGACGGCCGCCAGGACGACGGCGCCCGCCGCGGCGAGTTTCTGAAGGGTGCGGACCACACGGTTCTGCTTCATGTGCCTGCCTTCTCTCGTGGGGGGTTGCCCTCGACGCGCACTGACATGAGCCCGTCAAGGCATGTCCGGATTATGGACAGCACTCAACTGCCGCCACAAGAAAGCCTTTTCGGCCATGACCGGTGGTGGGACCGTACAGTGGAAAGGAGGGGGGATGCGGTATGCCGAACCGCGATAGGGCCGACCGTGTCACCCACGGCTTCCCGCACCGCGCCACCGTCCGGGCCTCCCTCACCGCGCTCTACCGGCGCCTCTCCCCCGACGGCGTGCACCGCTACCCGGCCAGCGTCCCCGCCGCGGCCGTCGCCCTCGGCGCCGACGAGGACCTCCATCTCGGCACCCAGCGGGTGGCCCGCGCCCTCGTCCGCCACCTGCGGCTGCCCGAGGCCCGCCTGGTCGTGTGCTTCCGGCCCATGGAGTACGCGGCGACCGTGGAACTGACCGCGGGACCCGAGTACTTCGTCGAGCTCAACGACCGCTTCCGGACCCGCCGCAGGGACATCGGCGCGGCCCTCGCCCACGAGATCACCCACGTCCTGCTGCACCGCCTCGGCCTCGGCTTCCCCGGCACCGCCGAGAACGAGGTCCTCACCGACGTGGCCACCACCTACCTCGGCGCCGGATGGCTGCTCCTCGACGCCTACCGGCGCGACGGCGTGGAGAGCCAGAAGCTCGGCTACCTGACGCCGGAGGAGTTCGGCTACGTCCTCGCCAAGCGCGCCGCGGTCTTCGGCGAGGACCCCTCGCCCTGGTTCACCAGCGACGTGGCGTACGAGGCGTGGGTACGGGGACGGGCCGAGGCGCGCCGCGAGCTGAGCCCGCCGCCGCTCGCCGGGGCGGGCTGGGCCGACCGCCGCCGGTACGACCGGGAGCGGCGCCGCGGCCGGGCGGCCCCGGGCGCCCCGTACGCCTTCGACGGCGGCGCCCCGGCCGTCGCCGTCGCCTTCCCCTGCCCGGTCTGCGGACAGCGGCTGCGCGTCCCCGCCGGCCGTCCGCTGCGCGCCCGGTGCGGGGTCTGCCGCACGGTGCTGGAGTGCGCGGCCTGAACCCGCTGCCGGGGAACGGATTTGCGCCGGGCGCCGACGGCGGGTCAGGGTCGGTGCATGAGCACGTTGTTCGACGCCATCCGGGACGGGGACGAGAACGGGGCGGTACGGGCCCTGCGGGACGGGGCCGACCCCGAGGGCCGGGAGGACGGCGAGAGCGCGCTGTACCGGGCCGCTCTCGGGAACGAGGCCGGAATCGTGCGGGTGCTGCTCGCCGCCGGCGCCGACCCGGGCCGGCGCAGCGGCGCGGACGACGGCGACCTGCCGCTGTGCGGGGCGGCCTGCGGCGGGCACACGGAGGTGGTGCGCGCGCTGCTCGCGGCGGGCGTGGATCCGGACCAGGAGGAGGACTTCGGGTTCACCGCCCTGGCCTGGGCGCTGCGGCTCGGCCACACCGACACGGCGCGGGCGCTCCTGGAGCACGGAGCGGATCCCGACCGGCCCGGCCCCGACGGCGTCCTCCCGCTGGTCGCCGCCGCCCGGCGCGGCTCCGCCGGATGCGTCCGGGCCCTCCTCGACCACGGCGCGCGGTCCCGCGAGGCGGCCCTGCGGGAGGCGCGGCGGTGGATCGGCGTCGACATCGCGGCCGAGCTGCGGCGCGGGCTGGTCGCCGGGAACGAGGGCGGCGAGACCTACGAGGCGGTCGTCCGGCGGGTCCGCGAGGACGGCGGGGTGACGGTCGTCGTGGAACTCCTGCGGGAGGACGGCGCTCCGGGGCGCGGCGACGACCGGCACACCGGGCACGCGGCGATCGCCACCCTCCTGGAGGCGGCGCTGGGGCTGCGCACCCCGCACGAGGAGCTGGCGGCGCGGGCGCTGCGGTGCGGCGACCCGGAGCTGGACGACTGGACGACGGCGGTGGCGGAGCTGGCGGGCCGGGCCGACGAGGAGACCTTCGTCGCGGCGGCCGGCTGGTGCGCCTACCGCGACCCGCTGCGCCGGGCGCTCGGCGCGCGCGTGCTCGGCGCGCTGCCCGGCTTCGCCGCGAGCGCCGTGCCGGTGCTGCGGCGGCTGGCGGCGGACGCCGCCCTGCCGGCCCGTGAGCCGCTGCTGTCGGCGGTCCTCGCGCTCGGGGAGTGCGCGGACCCGGCCGCCGTCCCCGAACTCCTCACGGCGGCCGGGCATCCCGGTGCCGCCGTGCGGCGGGCCACCGCCGCCGCGCTCGCCGGCATCGTCCCGGCCGGGCACGTCGAGGCGCTGGGCGTGCTGCTGGCGCTGAGCAGGGACGGCGATCCCCGGGTGCGGGACTGGGCGACGCTCGCCCTGGCGGAACTGCCCGACGACACGCCGCTGGTCCGCGAGGGCCTGGCCGAGCGTCTCGGCGACGACGACCCGGAGACCGCGGCCGAGGGGGGGGGGGGGGGGGGGGGGGGGGGGGGGGGGGGGGAGGGGGGGGGCCCCCCCCCCCCCC